>DDZT01000111.1 GCA_002346435.1 Anaerolineales bacterium UBA3001 | reverse complement strand
TAAACACCATACTAATAGACGCGGATCTGGACCGCCACAAACTCGCCATAACCGATACCCAGCCGACGCGACCGTTCCGAACTCCACCCTGAATCATTAGTACACTCTACGATTATCCATTTTCTTCGGCCCTTACTCGAGGATCAGCCAAGCCATACAGTACATCCGATCCGAGATTAACAAACAATACAGCAGCAGCAAGCACATTCAAAGATGCTTGCAATGCGGGGAAGTCGCGATGTGCCAACGCATCAAACGCATATTTACCAAGACCAGGCCACGCATAAATCACTTCGATAATTGCAACCCCAGCTAATAACCGAGCAAGATCTACACCAATTACCGAAATAATAGGTAACCAAGCGTTAGGAAGCATATGTTTAGTAATAACACTAAATTCCCTAAGGCCTTTTGATCTAGCTGTAAGAACGTAGTCGGCCTGCTGAGTATCCAACATTGCTGCCCGTGTTATTCTAGCCAAATACCCGGACGATGGAATTGCTAACGTAAGGGCAGGCAAAATGATGTATCGCGAAAATAGATCGCCCGATCCAGATGGAGGCAACCACCCAAGCCGCATAGCGAACAAAAGCTGAAGTAGAAGTGCTAGCCAAAATAATGGCATAGAGAGACTAAGCACTGACACTGTCATGAGCGATCTGTCAATCCAACTATTTCTTCTAACCGCAGCGAGAACACCAAACAAAACCCCCAAAATAATACTGATTATTTCAGCTGCCAACGTTACTTTGATCGTCTTAGGGAAAACTTGTTTTATATCTTCAAGTACAAGCCGATTTGACTGATACGATCGTCCCCATTCACCTTGCAGTACGTCCCTGACATAGGTCAAATACTGTATGGCTGGATGACGATCAAATCCCATCTGTACTCTGATACGGTCAACAGTTTCAGCCGAAGCATACTCGCCGGCCATAATACGAGCCGGATCTCCCGGCAAAAGATATAACAATGCAAAAATAAGGGCTGATAGAAGCAAAAGCAGCAGCGGTAGAACTAACAAACGACTACCAATAAGTTTAAGCATTTTGACCCATATGTGAAAAACTCATTTAGAGAAGCACACGAATTTCAATAAGTCTACGAGGCAAATGTGGACAAACCTTTGGGTTGTCCACATTTGCCGTAAGATACTACTATGTTTTTCTATTACAAAACAATGATGTTCCAAATAGATGCTTACCGAAAAGTACCTATATCAAATTATTTGGTTTCATCACTGATCCAGACATGCTGATAGACATGCATATCCACTGGAGATGGTATATAGCCCTCAACATAAGGTTGCTTGACATCGACGTAGATGTTATGTGTCAAAGGAATATATGGAAGATCCTTTCCAACCATAGCATCAATATTACGATATGCAGCCACCCTATCTGTTGACTCAACAGAGCTCCGTCCTGTAGAAACCAAATCGTCTACAGCGGGATTAGAGTAGCGAGCCTGGTTGCCACTGCCACCAATGTTAGCAGAATGCAACATTGGGTAGTAGAAACTGTCCGGATCTGCATAATCAGCAACGCGATAGTTCCAAGCCAAATCAAAATTACCAGTACCTAGAGCCTCAAGCCATGGGCCGTACTCGGTCGGCACAACATTGATATTTATACCAATTTGAGCTAGTTGCGCTTGATATATCTCCATAATCTTGATCATATTTCCCCAATTTGGCAGTATAAGGTCATATGAACCATCAACGCCATCAGCATAGCCAGCTTCAGCCATCACAGCCATAGCTGCATCTGGGTCATATGTACAAATACTTGCATCAGCATCATGGCCGAGCAAACCAGGAGGTAGCAGCCCTTGAGCATTTCCTGCTCTACCCTGCAAACTAGCGATCACAGCCTCACGATCAATACCGTGGCACATTGCTGTACGTAACGCAGCGCTAGTTCCAAAAGGTTCACGATCCATATTGACTACAAAGAAATCAGTATGAAATGTGTGTGCCCATCCTAACTCATCAGCAAACACATCACTCCTAACGAATCTATTCCAGTGAGCTGGTGGAACCCAGGTAATGTCCAAAGCCTTAGAATCGAACTCAAGCACTCTAGTATTCTCATCACCAATTACCCTAAATTTCACACTATCCAAATGAGGACGTCCACCCCAGTAATCATCATTGGCGTCTAGTGTAAGGCTATCATTTACATTCCATTCGCCCAACTTGAATGGGCCCGTACTAACAACATTCTGCCCAAAATCCTCTCCGAACTCATCAACAGCGCGCTCCGACACAACTCCTAGTGCTGGATTAGCCACTATTGCTGGGAAATACCCAAGAGCCTCTGTTAGAGTAATTTCGAGAGTCTGATCATCTACAACTTTTACTCCACTAATTTCAGATGCGCTTCCTGCTTGATATTCTGCTGCACCAACAACTCCCGATAATAGCCAAGCCTTTGGAGCCGCCATATCCGGAGACAAAAGTCTCTCAAAACTATACTTAAAATCCGAGGCGGTAACTGCATCACCATTATGAAACGTAGCCCCTGACCTAAGATTGAATGTCCATACATCACCAGCATCATTAGACGAGTATGTTTCAGCTACTGCTGGATCAATTGCGGTACCATCAGGAGACAATCTCAAAAGACCCTCAACAACATTAGGTACAACTAGTCCTTGATCCCATGTCGCAAATGCCGCAGGATCAGCTGAACCTGGATCGTTTGATGCAAAAGCTACTAACTGTCCACCTTGTTGTGGACCGGATGCTTGCTTAGCCTCAACCTCAACAACTTTGATAACTTCCTTTTCTACCGGCACTTCCTTCACAACCTCTACAACTTCTGGTTGGCATGCCGCAACAATTACACTAAGTACAAATACTAAACTGAGCCCTAATCGTCTAGTCTTCAGAATGTTATTCATTTCCCCTCCTAATTCCTTAGAGATACAGTCCAATTGACTTAAAACTGTATGTCGGCTAATAAAAACAACAATACAACGGGTTACATCTGTAATTACTCATCAATCTTAATCTATAGAATATCCTCCCTTTTACTTTACTATACACCAACATGTTATTGCGAATTTTATCTAATTTTCTCTGCTATAAAGTTCGCTCTCCTGAATAGTCTTCATGTTCATGACATACTGCAATTCACTATCAAACTCGAATGCATCCCTACCTCGGGCCTGCGCCAACAGTGCCGCCAGCAATTCTCCAGGCACACAGTATGGAAGTGCCATAAATGGCTCTGATATCTGTCCAGAAACGGGCAATACAATGTCTGCTTCTCTCTTAGCTTCTGAACCCTGATCGTCTGTAACCACTATGGTTCTAGCGTCCATGACATTTGCAGTATTCAATAATTCTAACGATCGAGAGTAACTACGGCCCACAGGCGCCACAAAGACTAAATCAGTATTTTTTCCAGTAATAAAAAATTGCTCGTGCGCCCATTCTTCTAGCTCTTGCGAGGTACCATTTACGCGTGCAAGCTCATAACTTTTTGCCGCGTAAAATAAAGACATAGCGTAACCCGGTCCGCCACCAACAAAAGTAAAGTTCTCTTGCTCACCGACCATGTCAACATATTCCTGTACGCGAGGAGTGCATATCTTCACCGTGTTATCAATTTCTTTTGCTAGACCAGCAATTTCTTCGTGCAGATCTGCTCTTTCACTCGATCCTATGACGCCCCGGATTTCCCCTATGTGAACAGCAAGCATATACAATGTGGTTAAGCTTGCCAGAAAATTTGCTAGACCAAATGATGCACGGGCATCTTCAGATTCCAAATTACTAGGCATAGTCAAAGACAAACCATCTAAGCTTACACTTTGATCAAGTATCAAATCCGATTCTTTGGCCAACCAACCCTGCTCATTACCCGTAATAGCAACCGTATACGCACCACTACTTCTACTCTGCTGTGCAGCCTCAACCGATCTTGTTGCTTTACCGGAATTTGAAATAGCACAGACTATACTGTCAGGCGGTATATACTCAGCAACATAACGACCAAATTCGAGAGCTTCAATTGGTTCCATAAGAACACCCCCGTACTTGTGGAAAGCTAAACGCGCAGCAATCCCGGCAAAATAAGAATCGCCACATCCAGTCACAAAAATATGGTTCGCTTCCTTGATCTTCTGCTTATCTAATTTTTCTAACTGATTAGACATTTGAGCCATCACAGCATTTACTGCCACTGATTGACTTGCTATTTCGTGCAGCATATCAGCTACGGGTACTCTATTTGGCTGGCCATATTCTGCCGTCGGAACCTTCTTAGCGTTGAAGCCTTCAGTCATGGTAATCCCTCATTTAGAAATCCATGTATATAGTAAACTAACGTCTAACTTAGTTGAAAGACAGTTAATATTACTCAGTAATCTATAATCAGTCAAATCTACAACATACAATGCTATTCTAGTCGCACTTCAGATAATTCGAGGCGTCATTCTTTGCCATCCGAATCCTGCTTATCATCCATCTCATAATCTACACCATCATCAAATACAACTGTAGACATGTTTACTATATCAAAGTCTCCATCTAAAGCGTGTTGCTCTTCTACCAATTCAAACTCCTCTTCATCATGATTTGGTTCAACATCTTCACCCTCGTCCGAAATGATTTCATCGTAATTCATACTCATGCAATTCTCCAGTTCCTATTATCAATAAGCACTCTAGCACAATAGCATTGATCACATTAACTTACACATTACGAACGAAGAACCATTGCGCTGTCTAAGTTAATGTCAAAAAGAACGGCGTCGTTTCCATCATCAATCCAGCTTAACAAATGGGGCTTTTACAGCCCTTCAATTTCCAGGTGGACTATAGTTCACTCCCATCTTCACAGCACGATCGATTTCTTCGGGTTCAAGTAAAACAACAACACTTGAAGTAATGCTTCCACTAGCATTGGAAAACAATGATAATGCCGTAGCACCAACATTGTCCGGAATATCAGCTATAAGATAAAAATCATGCTCGCCGAATGCAAGATAATACGATTCCATCGTACCACCAACACCTTCTAGCGCCTTTTTTGCAGCATCACGCCTTTTAGTACCACCGTCTTTCAGTAGACCGTCCAACCCATCTTGTGTATATGAACCCTGAATCAAATATTTAGCCATTTCTGCCTCCTATATATTGGACACGTATTTACACAAATAACATGTGATATTTAAAGAATTTTTTGTTTTGCTATACTACTTCGAATCAAATCAATGATCTCTCCATCATCACCATGTCTTCCCAGTAAGTTTTTAGAAAACACAGTTTCACCATTTATATCAACTTCAAATTCTCTATTACATGCTGTGATTAACACAACAGCATCTATGTCGTCCTGAAATTCTGATAGTATATCGGCCACTAAACTAGTCGCCTTAGAGATGTTTCAAAACAAAAGCTGTATAGTTGGTTTCACTACTTGTTTGTATCATCCATCACAGCATTTGTCAATTATCGTCTATATACTAATGCAATAGTCTAATGTTAGTCTTATGACTATAATCTATTGGGGGAAAGTGTTATAACAATGGTATATCAACATACTCAAACAGGATTACTAACACGCAGATTACTGCGAGCTATATCAATAATCACTGCAGGTTCGGGACTGTTCGTAGCCTTGCGAAGTACACTCAGATCCATACCATTACTTGCAAGTTCTGCAATAGTATTCGTATGCGCGACATTATTCGATTCGCTTACTGTCAGAGTATCTCACGACCTTGTTGAAATAAGCTTCGGGATAGGGATAATCCGCAAGCAGTTTGATGTAGGCAATATTAGAAGAGCCAGCGTTGTCAAAAATAAGTGGTACTACGGTTGGGGCATACGACTCACACCCCATGGTTGGCTATACAACGTTTCCGGATTAGATGCAGTTGAGATACTAATGGATAATGGTAAACAATACCGCATCGGAACTGATCAACCAAACGAATTAGAAAACGCTATAAATACGGTGATACAGTAACCACATATCTGTTATCTTTGATCGTCTTGACCCAAGTAGGTTCGTGGCATCCACGTAAATGATATGAAACTCGGTGTACCACGTAATTTATTTTTCGTATTATTGCTAATAACACTTGTATTAGTCACTACTAATTTGTTCAATACAAATTTTGTTAGCCACGCAGCTTTTCTGTTTGCCCCAAGTTTCACCGAGAATACAGTAGCTGGTAGCTTCAATGGCGCAGCGGATATTTATGCAACTGACCTGGACGGTGATGGTGATATGGACATTCTAGGAGCAGCCCAAGTTGCCGATGACATCACTTGGTGGGAAAACGATGGAGACGAAAGTTTCACAAAACGAACCATAGATGGCAACTTCAATGGTGCTCGTGCAGTCCACGCTGCGGATGTAGATGGTGATGGCGACATTGACGTTCTAGGAGCAGCAGAGACCGCAAAAGATATCACCTGGTGGGAAAACGACGGAACCCCTTCGAATGGAGGCTGGACCGAGCACACAATTGCTGGTAACTTCGACGGAGCCGTACAAGTAATCGGAACAGACTTAGATGGAGACAATGATATAGATGTACTTGGTTTAGCCTGGGGTCCTACACATGATATTGCCTGGTGGGAAAATGACGGTTCTCCAGGCGATGGAGGCTGGACCAAGCGCACTATAGAAAACAACTTTAGAGACGCTCCGGGCCTTTATGCGACTGATCTTGATAGCGATGGTGATATTGATGTTCTAGGCGCAGCACCATCTCCAAATGACATCAAATGGTGGGAGAACGACGGAACTCCTGCAGATGGGGGGTGGTCTGAACAATGCATAGATTGCGGATTCAATGGCGTCAAAGCTGTCTACGCTACTGACGTTGACGGAGACGGAGACGTAGATGTATTAGGTGCAGCTACAGGCAAAAATGATATAGCCTGGTTTGAAAACGATGGGTCTGAAAATTTCACCGAACGTACTATCGACGGTAATTTTAGTGGTGCTCGCGATGTTTATGCCGCAGATTTTGACATGGATGGCGATGTAGATGTTCTAGGGGCAGCCATTAGTGCTGGAGACATAGCCTGGTGGGAAAATGATGGGAGT
>DDZT01000019.1 GCA_002346435.1 Anaerolineales bacterium UBA3001 | reverse complement strand
AGTGGATCTTATGTCCACAGATAGTATTGACTTAGTTGTCCCAAAACGTGGTGAGATTCATAACGGGACAATAGTAAAAATATCAGCAGATCAGATACTGATAGACGTAGGATACAAAAGCGAAGGCACAGTATCGCAACACGAACTTTCAAAATTGTCTGATAGTGTAGTGCAGAAAATGAAAGTTGGTGATCAGATCATGACTTACGTACTTCGTGGTGCAAACCAAGACAAACCTATGATATTGTCTCTTCTCAAAGCAAAGGAACTGCAGGAGTGGGAACAAGCCAAGCAACAAATGATCGCAAAGAGCATTCACACTGGTGATGTACTCGAAATCAATCAGGGTGGAGTTATTGTTGAAGTAGGAAGTCTTAGAGGCTTCCTACCAAGTTCTTGTATCAATTTGGAACATAACATCAAAGACAAAAATCCCAATCCGAAAAGCAAGTGGGATCATTTGTTAGGACAAAAAGTTACCTACAAGATTATAGAGGTGAGTAAAAAGCGCAACAAATTGATTGTGTCGGAACGTGCTGCTCAAAAAGAAGTCCAGAAATCGAAACGTGAACATTTGCTTTCGACTGTACACATTAATCAAGTATTGTCTGGAAGAGTTGTATCACTTGAAAAGTTTGGTGCGTTTGTAGATATTGGTGGGATTGATGGTCTAGTACACAAGTCCGAGATTTCATGGAAACGAGTAAATCATCCAAGCGAAGTATTAAAAATTGGGCAAAAAATTAACGTTGAAATATTAACTCTGGACCTCGAACGATCGAGAATAGGACTATCATTGAAAGCACTACAACAAAATCCGTGGGATAACATTCAAGACGTCCTCCGAGAAGGACAACTCGCATATGCTACAGTTACTAATGTGACCAAATTCGGCGTATTCGCTTCTCTGAAAGATTGTCAAACAATTGAAGGATTCGTTCATATTACCGAGTTATCTAGTAGACTTGTAAAGCATCCCAAAGAAGTGGTTACGATAGGCGAGGAGATCATTGTCAGAATAATAAGCATTGATAAAAACAGGCAAAAACTTAGCCTCAGCATAAAAGAGGTTGGAGAAGATCGTTTTGAGGACTCAGATTATTTCATGTATCTAGAAAAATCACAAAGCAATTAGCATGATATTATTAGATTAATCTGTATCTACAAAATATACTTGAACAACTGTTAACTGAGTTCTGATAATTGTTTGGTAAAATACATCAATAGAAACACTAAGAGGCCATAATTTTGTCTGGAAATATGCAACGGTTCACACAGCGTGCACGTAAAGTACTAAGCACCGCACAAACTGAGGCAGAAAGATTAAATCAGTCAATGATCTGCCCTGAACACATGCTGCTTGGTCTAGTGTTAGATGATGGAGGCGTAGCTTACCATGTCCTACATGATCTAGGCATTAATAGTAAGCAGACAAAGATTATTATCGATAGATTAAGTGCTGGAAGAAATGAGGATCAACAGGATAGCAAATTGCGCCTATCTCCATCTACAGAACTGACACTTAAGCATGCGGTAAATGAGGCACAAAAGTTGGGTCATGACTATATTGGCACTGAACATATTTTGCTCAGTCTAGTCCGTGATGAGAAAGGGATTGTAATAGAAGTGCTGAAAAAATTGGGTATTTCACCCGAACAAGTACGTAGACATACTAGACGTATTTTGAAAGAGATTCCCCCTGAATTGGAGAATATATCAAAAGAAGTAAATGTTCGTAAATCACGCAAAAAGCAAAATAAAAAAAAGAAAACGCCGCTTTCTGACCAACTTGCTACAGATCTTACCAAATTAGCTGAATCTAACAAACTAGACCCAGTGATTGGAAGACACTCCGAAGTTGAACGATTGATACAAATTTTAGCTCGACGAACAAAGAATAATCCAGCATTAATAGGTGAGCCTGGTGTAGGCAAAACCGCTATAGTGGAAGGTCTCGCTCAGCGCATTGTATCAGGTGAAGTACCAGAATTACTGTTCTCCAAACGTGTTTTACAGCTAGATGTCGGTTCAATTGTAGCTGGCACCATGTATCGAGGTCAATTTGAAGAAAGAATGAAGCGTATTATTACTGAGATCAAACAATCTGGAGCCATTCTTTTCATTGACGAAGCACACATGCTGGTTGGAGCTGGTTCAGCAGGCTCATCCGTAGATGCCGCAAACATACTCAAACCAGCACTATCTCGAGGAGAACTACAAGTCATTGGAGCAACCACGCTAGACGAATACCGTAAACATATTGAGGGTGATGCTGCTCTCGAGAGACGATTCCAACCTGTGCACGTTGATGAGCCTACTGTTTATGAAACAATAGAAATTCTTCACGGAATAAAAGAGCGTTACGAGCAACATCATCGTGTCAATATCACAGATAAAGCAATAGACGCTGCTGCAAATCTATCTGTGCGATACGTAGCGGACCGGTTTTTACCAGACAAAGCTATTGATTTGATTGATGAATCTGCTTCTAGAGTACGCATGTATAAAAGTCCGGAGGCATTGCAACTAAAGGAAATGGTTATTAACTTAAAGTCAGTTCGAGAAAACCATGCTTTAGCAATTGAGGAATCCCGCCATGATGATGCCAACGAGTTATTGGATCGTGAAGCAGAGTTAGAGCATCAACTTGAGCAATTAAGAGCTGGTTGGGACCGTGCTACAGGCCCTAAGGTGAAAGAGGAAGATATAGCCGAAGTAGTTTCAATGTGGACGAAGATACCTGTAAGTCAAATTACTGAAGCTGAAACCGAACGTCTTCTTCATATGGAAGATGCTTTACACAAACGCATAGTTGGACAAAACGAAGCCATTGAATCAATATCACGCGCGATAAGACGAGCTCGAGCTGGTTTAAAGGACCCACATAGGCCAATTGGTTCTTTCGTATTTCTTGGTCCAACGGGAGTCGGTAAAACAGAGTTGACTAAAGCACTGGCTGAGTTCTTGTTTGGAAATGAGGAAGCACTTATTCAGCTCGATATGTCTGAATTTATGGAAAGACATACCGTCAGCAGACTCATTGGTTCACCTCCGGGTTACGTAGGATATGAAGATGCGGGGCAATTGACAGAATCTATTCGCCGTCGCCCATATTCTATTGTCGTATTTGATGAAGTAGAAAAAGCACACCCGGAAGCACACAACTTGTTGCTCCAAATAATGGAAGAAGGACATCTGTCTGATTCGAAAGGCAAAAAAGTCGACTTTAGAAACGCATTGATCATCATGACTTCTAATATTGGGGCAGAATTAATTCGGAAACAGACAGATTTTGGTTTTCAGGGATCGATCGAACCAAATGAAAAAGCCGACCAAGCCTATCAAGACATGCAGAAGAATCTAACTGAAGCATTGCATGAAATATTTAGGCCAGAGTTTATAAATCGAGTAGATGAAACTATTGTATTCAGGTCTCTAACTAAACAAGAGATAAATGCCATCGTAGATCTAGAATTAGACAAACTCGGACTTCGTCTAGATTCTCGCAATCTGGATTTGAAAATTAGCGATACTGCAAAATCATATTTGGTAGAAGAAGGCTATGACCCTGAATATGGAGCTCGTCCACTAAGACGAGTAATCCAACGACATGTAGAAGACCCCCTTTCTGACATGCTTCTAGCATCTCCACTACAAGCTGGATCTATTATTATTGATCTGAATAATGACAAAGACGGAATCAAGATAGATATAGATAAAAAAGAAATACCAACTATAGAAACACAAGAACCAGCTGATGTAGTTACTTAATAAGTAATACTATCAGTCAAATATTCTCCACTCTTCCAACAAAATAGATAATGTTTTCACATCAAAGCATGTTCTCGATGCCATTTACTTTGGGATATAATCTTCAAACTTACTATTTTGCACAGGCTCAAAATGGCTAAAAAACATCTGAGATACAAGTGTCAACAATGCGGCCGGACCACTCATCGTGAGATGGGAAAATGCCCACAATGTGGTGAATGGAATACCATGGTAGCAGAAATGGTCACCGAGACCACCCGCAAGGCAAACAAAGGTATACCCAACAACACTTTACCATCTAACCAACCAAAACCAATCAATGAGATTGTAGCAACTACTACTGATAGACTTTCTTTACCTAATGATGAATTTGCCAGAGTATTAGGTGGAGGGATTGTACCTGGCTCAATGGTCTTAATTGGTGGGGATCCAGGCATTGGTAAAAGCACTTTAATGTTACAGGTTGCCACTTCAATGGCTTCAAACCACTTGCCAGTACTCTATGTATCGGGCGAAGAATCTGCTCACCAAGTTAAGATGAGAGCTACTCGCTTGGAAGACTGGTCACAATCTAATACTGATCATCTGTACTTATTGACTGAAACTAACTTAGCAAAAATTGTGGAGCACATACTTAGCACCAAGGCAAAATTGGTGATAATCGATTCTATTCAGACAATAACCAGTGATGATCTAGATTCTTCACCCGGATCTATTACGCAGGTGAGCAATTGTACTACTATACTGACTCAGCTGGCCAAAATGACTAGTGTAGCCATATTCTTAGTCGGACATGTAACTAAAGAAGGATCCATTGCTGGACCTCGCGTTTTAGAACACACTGTAGACACTGTGCTTTACCTTGAGGGAGATTTACACCATGTTTATAGGTTGTTACGCGGAGTAAAAAATAGATTTGGCCCAACCTCAGAGGTCGGTATTTTTGAAATGAAGAGCACGGGCATGATAGAAGTCAAAAATCCCTCAGCAACTTTCCTGTCGGAAAGACAGGCTAACGTACCCGGGTCTGCAATTACCGTTACCATGGAAGGTACAAGACCATTACTAGTAGAAGTGCAAGCATTGGCCAGCACCTCTACATTTGGCAAACCTAGACGAACACCTAACGGAGTAGATTTCAATAGGCTTCTTTTGGTAACAGCTGTCTTAACAAGGCGTCTGAATTACCGACTCGCTGATCAAGATGTATTCGTGAATATAGTAGGTGGACTACAAATTCAAGAGCCAGCAGCAGACCTAGCAATAGCTGGTGCAATTGCTTCATCAGTCAAAGATCAACCTCTCATTCCCGACACAGTGCTTATAGGAGAAATTGGTCTTTCTGGTGAATTGCGCGCATCTAGACAAATGGCTTCACGTCTAAACGAAGCTGCTAACTTAGGATTTAAAAACGCAATCATTCCAAGTTCATCAACACAAACAGAAGAATTGCCAAGTAACATACAAATTATTAGTGCTCAAACACTAGATGAAGCATTAAAATCAATTCTAAAACACTAATAAAATGTTCTCCACTTTGACTTTCAGATGACCATGTGTTAACATACTCACACAATTATCTTTACATATTTATTAGAAAGAAAAACATTCTGGCCTAATAGTTTTTTTATATCAGTACATGTTTGAGTAAAAGCAGTATACGTTAACAGTTGTGTTAGTATCAAAGTTCAACAACACTTAATCTGTACTGGCATATTATGCAAGTTATCATCCTCGAGTGAGTGCCTGGCCAGGTGACTCACTCAATTAGTTTAAATAGGAGACATATTGCGAGCTGATGCTTTTTCTCGTTTGGTCGGTCTGATTGGTTTTGCGATCAGTGGGTTTTATCTAGAAGAACGATCCCCTTTGCTTATCCGCGAACTGATTCCAGCTGACATACGTCTTTGGATGTTTCCAACGGCAGGAGCTATCATAGGATTGTTTCTAGGACCACATGTAAGCACTCATCCTGCACGTGCCATACGGAAGCTGCTAGGTCAAGCATCCACTAATGTTCTAATTGTTGGTCTAGTAGGATTAGTAATAGGATTGATGGTCGCAGCTTTATTGGCCTGGCCACTTTCCACACTACCCTCACCCTTTAGTCAATTGTTGCCATCTGCATGTGCATTGTTGTTTAGTTGGCTAGGTATAACAATCTTTATTAGTAGACGTATGGATTTACTAAAGATATTCCGGATAAATGGAAAAAACACCATATTAGATACAGATAATGTATCAAATGACATCGCAGGAATACTACTAGACACAAGTACAATTATAGATGGACGCATATGTGAGATTAGTAAGTGTGGCTTCATTTCTGGACCAATCGTAATACCTCGATTTATATTAGACGAACTACAACATATAGCTGATTCATCGGATCAAGAGCGTCGAAGACGTGGAAGAAGAGGTCTGGAACTATTAAATCAGCTTAAGCAGCAATCTATTTCAAACGTTAGAATAACAGACCTGGATGTTGAGGGCGTACGAGAAGTAGACAGTAAGCTTGTTATGCTAGCGAAACAATTGGGTCTAAAAATAGTTACCAACGACTACAACCTTAACAAAGTTGCTGAAGTACAGGGTATAACTGTGCTAAACATAAATGATTTGGCCAATGCAGTGAAAAGCGTTTGCCTACCTGGAGAAAAATTAGAAGTAAAAATCATTCAAGAAGGTACTGAAGACCGCCAAGGAGTTGGCTACTTGACTGATGGTACCATGGTGGTTGTTGATAACGGCAAAAACCTAATCAATAAAAAAATTAATGTGTCGGTGACAAAAGTATTACAAACTTCGGCCGGACGCATGTTATTTGCCAACTTGGAATGATGTTAACTTACTATTGCATACCCATTAGAGAGCGTAAATATTCATGTCAATAACTGTTTACAATACACTAATTCGCAAAAAAGTACCTTTCAATACTATTGAGCCTGGACGTGTACGTATGTACGTATGTGGACCTACTGTATATGATCACGCCCATATCGGGCACGGCAAACTTTATATATCCATGGACATGATCTTAAGATATTTGCGATACACCGGTCTCGATGTGCTTTACGTACAGAATATAACAGACGTGGGCCATCTACTTGATAGTGGAGAAGATCGTATCATGAAAGGTGCTCGCAGGGAAAAAACTGATCCTATGCAAGTAGTAGAACGATATATGAGATCCTATATGGATGATATGGATGGACTACATAATATCAGACCTGATATTATGCCAAGAGCTGCAGGACACGTACCTGAACAAATTGCAGCTGTAGAACAATTGATAAAAAATGGAAACGCATATGAAGTCAATGGATCAGTATATTTCGACGTTTCATCATTTCCGGAATACGGAAAACTTTCTGGCCGTAAGGTCGAAGACCTACAAGAAGGAACTCGTTTAGATGCGCGCGCAGAGAAACGTAGGCCGGAAGACTTTGCGTTGTGGAAACGTGCCGATCCCGAACATATAATGCGCTGGCACAGCCCATGGGGAGAAGGATTTCCTGGCTGGCATATAGAATGTACCGCGATGGCAATTAAATACCTTGGTGCCAATTTTGACATTCATGGCGGCGGTCTTGAGAACGTTTTTCCGCATAACGAATGTGAAATAGCTCAGTCGGAAGCGTTAAGCGGTGAAACATTTGCTAACTTCTGGTTACATGCTGGATCGCTGACTGTATCTGGTGTGAAGATGAGCAAAAGTTTAGGAAATTCCGTCACCATTCAAGATGCCCTAAATGAATATCCAGCAGAAGTCATAAGAATGTTTGTACTTTCAAGTCATTATAGAAGCCCCATAGATTACTCAAAAGAGGCAGTTGATGCAGCCTACAAAGGATGGCAAAGACTTATTGGACCATTATTAACAGTACAACAAATTCTACTGAATACCCAAGAATCGAACACTACTCATAGTGATTTTTCCTCGGCCATAAAACAAACCCGGGATGATTTTAAAACGGCTATGGATGATGACTTCAACGCCCCTAAAGCTATCGCCTGTCTATTCGATTTTGCAAAAGATGTCAATAGTCTTTTGTCTGAATACCCTCGACCAGATGATGCAACCCTACAGTCAATTGCCGAAGTGTACAATGATTTAGCAGGTACAGTGCTCGGACTTTTACCTAAAAACCGCACCACTTCCGTCAATCGCGACAATGAACTTATTGAAATACTCGTTGAGTTACGCAAAAATGCCCGTAAGCAGAAAGATTTTGCTACTTCAGACTCTATAAGAGATAAATTGGCCGCAATCGGAGTAATCCTAGAAGATGGTCAATCAGGCACTACCTGGAAAACAGGTCTCAGCGATCTAAGTGAATGAATTTATACATCGCCGTAATGCAATTACGGAGACTATCCTTGCTTATCGACGTAATATAGTTCGCTTATTGTTAGCAAAAGAATCATCCTCAAACAACAAAAATAGTCTAGTAGTAGAATCAGCTCAAAGTAAATCAATCAAAATCGAACGAATACCGCGGTCTCAGATGACTGGCATAATTGGCAACAGCAATCATCAAGATGTACTTCTAGAGGTACAGTCCTACCCTTATGCTGAAATAGAAGATATGTATGCCTTATCTGCGAAAAACAACGAAACACCATTATTGCTGATTCTTGATCAATTACAGTCGCCAAGCAATATCGGGCGTTTGTTACGTAGCGCCGAAGCAATGCGTGTACATGGAGTTATTTTGCAAAAGCGCCGTACAGTTGGCATTACACCTGCAGTAGTAACAGCATCTATGGGAGCTAGCGAGCACTTATTAATTGCAAGAGTAACTAATCTCGCACGAACTATCACACAACTTCAAAGTGACAATCTGTGGGTCATAGGCTTAGATGCAAATACAGAAAGGAATCTACTCAGTGAAATGGACTTAAATCGAGCAATAGCAATAGTAATCGGTAATGAAGGGACTGGGATTAGAAAACTAATCCGCAACAAATGTGATGCATTGGTTAGTATATCAATGCTAGGTAAAATAGAATCACTCAATGCTGCCATTGCAGGTTCCATAGCTATTTATGAAGCTAGAGAGGCAAGAAAACACATTGACAGATAATCAACTATTGACTAGTACTCATTATCCTGTTAAACTTGCGCCGGTTTATACTAAGACTAACATATTTATTTTGGGTGTTTATTTAAACTAGGTGCTTGACCTCTTAGACCAAAACTTGGTATAATCTGCACGGCGCCAGTTAGGACGGCGCTATTTTTAACTAAGACGCTTGTCAGTGGGCCATGCCGACGTAGCTCAATTGGCAGAGCAAGCGCTTTGTAAGTGCTAGGTTATGGGTTCGAGTCCCTTCGTCGGCTCAACAGGGGCAGGCGCCGGAGATGGTGAGCCGGGCCGGTCTGTAAAATCGGTGGCATACGCCTGAGTGGGTTCAAATCCCACCCTGCCCACCTGAAAATTGTTTAAGCCCTCGTAGCTCAGGTGGCAGAGCACACCCTTGGTAAGGGTGAGGTCATGGGTTCAAATCCCATCGAGGGCTCCAGATAAGTATAGTTTAGGAGATTTTGTAGTAAGGAGGAAA
>DDZT01000025.1 GCA_002346435.1 Anaerolineales bacterium UBA3001 | reverse complement strand
CGACGCCAGAAAGGCTTTGGAAGCGGTGGCAGAATGAAAATCGAAAAAGATCAGGTGCAGATACTAGGCGGAGTTATGAGTGGAATCACTATTGGTTCCCCAATCAGTTTGCAGATTAACAATCTCGATCATGTTAAATGGAAAGATAAAGCAGTTCCAGCTCTGACAACACCACGTCCAGGACATGCCGACCTAACTGGCGCAATCAAATACGGCTATAGCGACTTACGCTATAGCCTTGAACGAGCCTCAGCCCGAGAGACCACAGCAAGAGTAGCAGCTGCTGCGATATGCAGAAAACTACTGAATGAATTTGGCATAAAAATAGGAAGCTATGTTACACAAATAGGTAGCATTAAAGCACAAGTGGATGATATTCCAATAGAGCAAAGAATTTCACTTTCCGAACAGTCAGATGTACGTTGTCCAGACGAAGAAACATCGGAAAAGATGCGAAAACATATCAGGCAGATTATGCAAGATAAAGACACATTGGGAGGAGTATTCGAAGTTGTTGCTCTAAATGTACCTCCAGGTCTAGGTTCATACGTACATTGGGACCGCAAAATCGAGGCTATCTTAGCCAAAGCTATGCTGAGCATTCACGCCATCAAGGGCGTAGAGATAGGTACAGCCTTTGATAACTCACGCAAACGTGGCACTGAAGTGCACGATGAAATTATTCTCGAGGGAGACTCAATTACACGAAATACTAACAGAGCTGGCGGCACGGAAGGAGGAGTCACTACGGGACAACCATTAGTATTACGAGCAGCAATGAAACCAATTAGCACAACACTAAACCCATTACAGACAGTTGATTTAGCTACTGGAAAACCTGGTCCAACTACGTACGAGAGATCAGATTTCTGTGCAGTACCTCGAGCCGCAGTAGTGGGCGAAGCGATGGTAGCATTTGTGCTTTCAGATGAACTATTGCGCAAAATAGGTGGGGATTCATTGGATGAGATGCATCCAAGATTTAACACTCTCCCACAAGCATCTTTGAATGACATTACAATAGATGACGAACCCACTATATTTTGGTGATAGTTTACGTAGATTTGTCCAGATTCAATGATACACAATACTTATAGTCTAAACTTGAACATACTAATATTACATCTGATATAAGATTGCATATGAATCTAATACTTGCAGGACCTCCAGGAACAGGTAAAACCACCCTAGGAAGACTATGTGCCAAGTTACTAGGATACACTTTAGTAGACACAGATGAAGAAATCTCTAAGCAAACTGGTAAATCTATAGCTGAAATTTTTTCTGCCCAAGGTGAAGATGTTTTCCGAGATATTGAGAGCAATACTCTTGCGAAGATAACCAAATATAAAAACAGTGTAATATCTCTTGGCGGTGGAACTCTACTATCAGATATCAATAGATCTATTGCTAAAGATCATGGAGTTTTGATTTGTCTCAGAGCTTCTGAGTCCAATATCGAGGCTCGTCTAGCAAACAGTGATCAAAGACCTTTACTGCAAAGCAATCAGGAAAACTCGTCATCAATTAACGCTTTATTAGCTCAACGCAAGGCACATTATGACTCTTTCGACTTACAATTAAAAACTGATGATACTAAGCCTGACGTGCTGGCAGAACATATTGTCAACAAACTAATGCCATGGCATCATGCAATTACAACCAATACCGGTGCTTACCCTCTGATCTTAGGAGTCAAAGCACTGACCTACCTTAACTCAATGCTCAACAACCATGGGCTGCCTAAACCCAACCTTATAATTAGTGATACTAATATCGCTCCACTTTGGAGTAACAAATTGAGTCGGAAATTATCAATTCCATTATTTTCAATACCTGATGGAGAATCGCACAAAACGCTTGAAACAGTCCACAACATTTATAATCAGTTCCTGCTACATGATTTAGACCGAAGTAGTCTTGTATTAGTTGTAGGTGGAGGTGTAGTAGGTGATATAGCTGGGTTTGCAGCTGCAACTTATATGCGTGGCATACGCTGGGTCAATATTCCCACTACTCTGCTGTCAATGATTGATGCTAGCATAGGGGGTAAAGTAGGAGTGGACCTACCTCAAGGCAAAAATATGATTGGTGCTTTCCATCCGCCTGAAATGGTACTTGCAGACCCAGAAACACTAACTACATTGCCAGATAATGAGTATAAGGCGGGATTAGCTGAGGTGATAAAGCATGGCATAATAGCTGATGCAGAATTATTTTCATTAGTACAATCAAAATCATTACCTTTGTCAAGAGATTTGCTACAGAAAGCCTTAGAAGTCAAAATCAATATAATCCAACAAGACCCATTTGAACAGAATGAACGCGCTAAACTCAATTTAGGACATACTATTGGACATGGTGTTGAAGCAGCTAGCAACTATAGGCTGCGCCACGGAGAAGCCATAGGAATAGGTTTGTATGGTGAGGCACTATTGGCTGAACAAATTGGAATAGCCGATCCTGATCTTTCATCTAAAATAGAAAAAAAATTGACTTCTCTAGGTTTGCCTACCAAGTGTCCCGGACTGAACACAATAGAAATAAAAAAACTAATGTCAACTGACAAAAAGAAAAAATCCGGCAATCTTTACTTCACTTTGCCAACCAGTATTGGTGCAGTAGAATATGGTGTGCAGGTAGAAGATAACATATTGACAAAAACTATCGAAAGACTCACTGAATAAAAGATAGATGAGGATACAAAACAATGCTTAATGTACTTGTATTACATGGTCCTAATTTGAATTTACTTGGTACGCGTGAGCCAGATGTCTACGGTACCGACACGCTCGCTGACATCGACTTTCAATTAACCGCACTGGCTGAAGAACAGAAAATCGCGATCCGTATTAAGCAATCTAACAGCGAAGAAGCACTAATTGAGTCACTACACTCTTCCCGTGAGTGGGCAAATGGAGTATTGTTCAATCCTGGCGCTTTCACTCATACATCGGTAGCTCTACGAGATGCTATCGCAGCGATAGACGTCCCAGTTGTGGAAGTACATTTGTCCAACATTCATGCTCGAGAATCATTCCGACGCGATTCTCTGTTGGCACCAGTATGTATAGGAAGCATATCTGGATTTGGCACTAATTCCTACATGCTTGGCCTCCAGGCTCTCAAAACACATATTAAGTGATTGAAATATACTGATACATCTATCTGAACCACTTGTTATTGACAAAACTACACCTGACTTTTATACTAATACTTTAATTAATAATTAATCTGGTCCAGACTGCTAAGGGTAGGTTTATTACCTGGTAAGATATTTCCTAACTAAAGGTAGACTGTGTCAGGTTTAATGATTCTAGAAGTCAAGTATTTGCTCAATGCAATAATTAGATTACTGGGAGATATATTTAAGACATGTCAGACAAACAAATTACCCCACAACAAGCTATAGCAGCTGCAAAAGCAGGTAAAGCACAGATAGTTGATATAAGATTTACTGATTTGTTTGGCACCTGGCAGCATTTTAGCATTCCGGTAAATGAATTTACAGAGGAACTCTTCGTAAACGGTATTGGTTTTGATGGGTCTTCGATTCGTGGATTTCAGCAAATCCACGAATCTGACATGCTACTTATCCCTGATGCAAGCACAACTTTCATGGATCCGGTACTCGATATACCTACGTTAGTGATTATATGCGATATCTATGACCCGATAACCTTAGAACCTTATAGTCGTGATCCACGCTATGTCGCCAGAAAAGCAAATGACTATATGCAACAAAGTGGCATAGCAGACTTAAGTTACTGGGGGCCTGAAGCAGAATTCTTTATTTTTGATGATGTAAGATATGAGAGCACACCATACTCCTCATACTATGCTATTGATAGTCGTGAGGGCTGGTGGAATAGTGGTGAAGATTTAGGACCCAACCTAGGTGGACAAATACAACCCAAACGTGGGTATTTTCCTGTACCACCTGTTGATGCCCTTCAGGACGTTCGCAGCGATATGATGCTTACTCTTCAAGAAGCAGGTATTCCAGTAGAGGCACATCACCACGAAGTAGCTTCTGCAGGGCAAAGCGAGATTGACTTACGTTATGACACTTTGCTTAATACGTCAGACAATCTACTCAAATATAAATATCTGATTAGAACAGTAGCCAGACGACACGGACTTACTGCTACTTTCATGCCTAAACCACTATTTGAAGATAATGGAAGTGGTATGCACCTGCACACTAGTTTGTGGAAAAACGGTAAAAACATTTTCTATGACAAAAATGGTTATGCTCAACTCTCTAAAACAGCTTTGTACTATATTGGAGGTTTGCTAAAACATGCTCCAGCACTATTGGCACTGGCTGCACCTACCACCAATTCTTACCGTCGTCTAGTACCCGGCTTTGAAGCACCAGTAAACCTAGCATATTCCAAACGTAATCGTTCCGCAATATGTAGGCTGCCAACTTTTTCTAAAACTGAGAACGCCACTAGAGTAGAGTTTCGTGCTCCAGACCCAACATGCAATCCATATCTTGCATGCGCAGCTTTACTAATGGCTGGACTAGATGGAATAGAAAATAAGATAGATCCTGGCGAACCAATGGATAAGGATTTGTACGATTTACCACCTGAGGAGCTGGCAAATGTTCCACAAGTGCCTGGTTCACTTGCAGATGTACTCAATGAGCTTGAGAATAATAATGACTTTCTGCTTAAAGGCGATGTGTTTACTCCTGACCTCATTGAGAACTATATAGCATATAAACGCGAAAATGAGGTAGATGCGGTACGTCTGCGTACACATCCACACGAATTTAGTCTATATTTTGACTCATAATCTTCAGTATTGTTTACTGTCTAGTATGATAATTTGAGCCTTGACATTACACTGAGCTTGAAGTAGACTAGATTCTTATAGGATATTTGTTAATAATGTATTTCTTATTGCTGGTGCTATCATTTTTATTTGTACTCCTCGTTATTGTAGAGGAGTCTGACTCATGTGGGATGGCCCCAGCTAGGATCAGCAAACACTAATATCCAAGCTGAAGAAGAGAAACATACGAGCCGCCCCACACAAAGGAGCGGCTTTTTTTTATATAGATAATGTCATAAATGTAGTCAAAATCCGAGTGTTTTAGTGAGATAACCTAAGCGGATTTTACGAGGAGAGTTGCAGATGGCTATTTTAAGTGGTGCACAAATCACTATGGAGGTTTTAGTGAAGGAAGGTGTTGAACACATCTTTGGGTATCCTGGTGGTGCCATAATGCCAATTTATGATGCCATGCTGGACTACAATATTCATCATGTACTAACCAGACATGAACAAGGCGCTGCACATGCAGCTGATGGTTATGCCAGAGCCTCAGGTAAGGTGGGAGTTGCTATGGCCACTTCAGGACCTGGAGCAACCAACCTAGTTACAGGTATTGCCACAGCTATGCTTGACTCTTCACCTATAGTTTGTATTACTGGTCAAGTACCTTCACAAGTCATCGGCACTGATGCATTTCAAGAAACTGATGTAACAGGAGTAACCCTTCCCATCACCAAGCACAACTATCTAGTAACCGACATAGAAGAACTTGCAGACACACTACGTGAAGCATTTTACGTAGCTCGTTCAGGCAGACAAGGCCCTGTTCTAGTTGACATTGCAAAAGA
>DDZT01000068.1 GCA_002346435.1 Anaerolineales bacterium UBA3001 | reverse complement strand
TCGAGCTGGGGACATCTCTTCAATATTATTATCGTCGCTC
Organism: Anaerolineales bacterium UBA3001; assembly: GCA_002346435.1. Lineage (GTDB taxonomy): Bacteria > Chloroflexota > Anaerolineae > Anaerolineales > UBA11657 > UBA11657. Next base: position 8,769 of record DDZT01000068.1, on the reverse strand, counting down.
ATCTCTTACCTCTAAGGCTGTTTTTAATACCTCTATGTTTACATTATTTTTATCAGCTATTAAGTGGTCAATGGCTTCATTAAGCTCCGAATCGTTTAGAATTCCAGCAGAACGGACTGCAACTGCGAGGATTCGATTTCGCTCATTGATGTCAACCGATTCGAATTCGGCTAAATAATCTGGTCGTAACAGGTCTAGCAGGATAGCTTTTCCTGAAGTACTATTAAGTTTGGTTAGAGCAACCGCTGCGTCCCACCTCACATTAGGTTCTTCATCTTTGAGTGCTTCTTGTAATGCAGGGATAGCCGTAACATTACCAATTTCCCCAAGTGCAATAACTGAGGCTAGACGGATGGTATCCGACGGGTTTTGAAGCAAAGGTAAAATCCCATCAACTGCGGTTGAGTCGCCAATCATACCTATTGCAGAAATGACAAAAACTGTATCAGATTGATTAGGCTCTATAGCATCTAACAAAAGGGGTGTGAAGGCAGGATTCTTAGTAGCTCCCATTGCCTGTGCCAGGTACGCTTTTAGGCTGACACCATTTTGGGTAGTCATTTGACGTACGATTGGGTCCTGAAACAAATTAGTCATTTTGTTGACAAATTGACTATCGAAACCAATCCTAGGGTCTCTTGTTAGAATAGACGATAATTCAAACGCAGAACGCCAACGGTCGTGGTTTCGTCCAGATTTAATCGTTTCCAACAAATCATACACATCTCGGCTCTCTTGGGTCAGCAGTGTAATCCCCAGAATGTAGACACCAAACAGAATGCCAATGCCAACCAAGATGAGGAAAGGCAAAAGAAAAAAGGAGTGAATGTTAACAGTAACTTCGTCAGATTTAGACTGGTCTTCTGCTGATTCAGCTAAAGGTGTTTCGAGGTTTAGGCGGTCCAATGGAATTCGGATTTCCTTCGTTAGTAATAAATTATTTGGTAACGCCGTGTTATGGCTGAAAAAGCAATTAGTTGCTTTTAAACATGATTAATACTTTCACAACTAAACGTGGGGCGTACTGGATTTGAACCGGTGACTTCTACCGTGTGAAGGTAGCGCTCTACCCCTGAGCTAACGCCCCAAAGAACATGGGCCCACTAGGATTCGAACCTAGGACCAATCGGTTATGAGCCGATTGCTCTAACCACTGAGCTATGGGCCCAAACGAAAAGCGAATCGTTCTCAGTAAGTCCCCCGACGGCAAAATTATAACCCAACAAAGACAGTTTGGCAAACAGAAACCTCAACGAAATTCATGATTTCAAAACAAGACTGAGGCTGCCATAGAAAATACTGAGCGACAAAAGGGTAATCATGAATTTACTCTATAAATCCTCGCAAATGTTGACTTCGTATTGGGTGTCTTAATTTGCGTAATGCTTTGGCTTCGATTTGGCGGATTCGTTCTCGGGTTACATCAAACTCAGTCCCAACCTCTTCCAGAGTTCTTGGGCAACCATCCCCAATACCAAATCTCAGTTCAATCACCTTTTTTTCCCTATCTGTCAGTGTTTCGAGCAAATCTTCCACTCGTTCTCTCAACAGTATGATGTCTGTTTCAGCTACTGGGGACTTGGTCTTCTTATCCTCAATAAAATCACCTAAATAGCTATCTTCTTCATCTCCAATAGGTGTTTCTAAAGAGATTGGCTCTTGGGCCACTGCTAAAACTTGCCTAACTTTATCGACTGAAATATCCATCTGACTGGCAATTTCTTCTGGTGTAGGCTCACGACCTACATCCTGTACGACTTCTCGTGAGGTTCGAATCAGTTTATTGATAGTTTCAATCATATGAACAGGAATGCGAATGGTTCGGCCTTGGTCAGCAATGGCACGTGTAATACCTTGCCGAATCCACCAAGTTGCATAAGTGCTAAATTTATGGCCTCTATGATAATCGAACTTTTTAGCAGCTCGCAGTAATCCAATATTGCCTTCTTGAATCAAATCCAAAAACGGCACACCTCGGCCAATATATTTCTTAGCCACACTAATCACCAGTCTCGAGTTTGCGGTAACGAGATGCTCTCTAGCAGCCATACCATCATCAATATCATATTGGAGCTTCATCTTTCTTTGAGTCGAAATTCTTCTGCCAGATTCGAGAGACGCCTCAGCTTTTACAGCCTTCTCCATCCTTTTTGCAAGCCACACCTCTTCATCTTTGGTCAACAGAGGAACTTTACCAACCTCTTTCAAATACAAACCTATGGTGTCATCCACATCTAATGCAGTATTTTTAGCAAGCCTCTGTCTTCTCTTAATCTTTTTAATTTCAGAATTAAATTGATCTTTCTCAGCCGCAAGAGGATCCTCACTTTCTTCATTATGACCATCATCTGCAACTTTCTTTTCGACAATTTCAACGCCAGATTCCAGAAGAGAAGCAAGTGCTTCATCTAAAATACCTATGTCTTCCTCAGCCTCCGGAAAAACAGTAACAATCTCCTCCATCGAGATCACGCCATTTTTCTCAGCAATTTCAAGTAATTGTTGGATACGCGGATGCTCTGTTTCAGCAGCTAGTATCTCAGCCTGTAGCTCATCTTTAGGAACTCCTTGCCTTCCATTTCCATTCTCTAGCTTATTAGGTTTAACTACACTATACCCAGATCTACTCTTTATAGATTTGCTACCATTTTTTGATTTGCGACCATTTTTTTTCTTATTTGATACGCTCATAATCTTTTTGTTCATACCTATTTCTATTACCTCAAATCATGTCAACAACTGTCATCAAACACCTTATTACAACACCCCAAAGGACACAAAGAGCACACTGTATTAATCATGACCACAGTGTGCCCAAGGAAGATAAAAAGATTTACCTTGAGTATCAATTGTCCGCACCAAATTACCGTGCGGGCTGAGGTTATACAACATTTTACTCACTTCTGTCAAGCCCTTTTTATTTCTCTGTCTACAATACACTTGACACATTCTCCTCTACTCAGTACAATCCCGCCGGTATTCGCCCGAAAGACGTAATATTTTCGGGCGTGTTTTGTGTAATTTCAGTACAATATTTAACATTACAGAAACCAGCTTTAGTACTGTTCATAAACTAAGATCAGGAGGAACATTTTTCATGAACAACATGTTACATCTACCCACAATCTGGTGGATAACCCCAATCAGTGCCTTTATAGCTCTTTTCTTTGCGTACATATTTTATAAATCAGTAATGGACAAAGATGAAGGAACGCCTCGCATGCGAGAAATAGCGCAAGCCGTTCGAGAAGGAGCTATGGCATACCTAAGACGACAGTATAGAGTTGTGGCAATTGCATTTGTAGTGCTATTCATAATATTCCTTATCATGGCATCATTCGACCTACAAAATAAAATCGTGCCATATGCATTCCTAACTGGCGGATTATTTTCCGGTATCTGCGGATACTTTGGAATGCGCACAGCCACTAATGCTAGTGCTCGCACCACACATGCTGCGAGTAAAAGTCTAAATGAAGGGTTGCAAGTAGCATTCCGCGCAGGAGCAGTCATGGGTCTAGTCGTTGTAGGGTTTGCATTGCTCGATATATCTGCATGGTTCATAGCACTATATTATTTGTTCCCACCAGAATTTTTCGGATCCATAAATCCTCTACCTCAAATTACTGTCATCATGCTTAGCTTTGGTTTTGGGGCTAGCACACAAGCTTTATTTGCTCGCGTTGGTGGTGGTATTTATACAAAGGCAGCAGATGTAGGCGCCGACCTAGTAGGTAAAGTGGAGGCTGGGATACCAGAGGATGATCCTCGCAATCCAGCTACTATAGCAGATAATGTGGGAGATAATGTTGGTGATGTGGCTGGCATGGGTGCTGACCTATATGAATCATATGCTGGTTCTATACTAGCCACGGCAGCATTAGGTGTAGCAGCAGTAATAACCACGTATGGTACCGATAGCATAGCAAAGCAGATCAATTATCTAGCTATGCCAATGGTGCTAGCTGCAGCCGGAGTAGTACTATCAATACTTGGTGTCTATATGGTGCGCACCAAAGAAGGTGCTGGCATGCAAGATTTGATGCGCTCCCTCAATCGCGGCATAAACTCTTCTGCAGCTGGAATTGCAATAGTTGCCTTACCACTTGTTTATGCCCTTAACCTGGACAGACCTTTGCTGATATGGGTAACCATAATAGCTGGACTGCTTGTAGGAATTATCATAGGAAAAGCAACAGAGTACTATACATCACATGATTTCAAACCTACACAAGGCATAGTAGCACAAGGCCAGAGCGGACCTGCTACAGTAATCATCCAAGGTCTAGCTGTGGGAATGCAATCTACCGCTATACCAGTAATTACTATAGCAATTGGCATTACAATTGCTTACTATTTTTCAGGTGGAGCAGATAATACACTAATGGGTCTGTATGGGGTCGGATTAGCCGCAGTCGCAATGCTTTCAACTCTAGGAATCACCTTAGCAGCAGATGCATATGGGCCAATTGCCGACAATGCTGGTGGTAACGCAGAGATGGCTGGCCTAGACCCTGAAGTACGACAACGCACTGATGAGTTGGATGCAGTTGGTAACACAACAGCTGCTACTGGCAAAGGATTTGCTATTGGCAGTGCGGCGTTAACAGCTTTAGCTCTACTGGCAGCATATCTGGAAGAGATAAGATTTAGTTTAATGCACTTACGCGGCATAGAGACTGTTGTAATTCGCGGAGTATCAGTAGCAGTGGAAACTATGACAATGAAAGACTTCATGAGTTACTATGACGTTACATTGTTGAATCCAGCAGTACTAATCGGCATATTCCTCGGAGCTATGACAGTGTTTTACTTTGCTGCCATGACTATGTCTGCAGTAGGTCGTGCAGCTAATGACATGGTATTAGAAGTACGACGCCAATTCAAAGAGATACCAGGAATAATGGATGGAACAGCAACCCCTGACTATGCCCGGTGCGTAGAAATTTCTACTAAGGGTGCCCAAAAAGAAATGATAAAGCCTGCGACTTTAGCAATCCTTATTCCTGTGGTAGTCGGCCTGCTCTTCGGAGTAGCAGGAGTACTTGGACTACTGTCTGGAGGTTTGGCTACAGGTTTCGTCATGGCTGTAATGATGTCAAATGCCGGAGGGGCCTGGGATAATGCAAAAAAACTGGTGGAAACTGGTGCAGAAGGTGGTAAAGGTTCAGAAGTCCATAAGGCTACTGTAGTTGGCGACACTGTTGGAGATCCTTTTAAAGACACTAGTGGCCCTTCATTAAACATTCTTATAAAATTAATGAGTATGGTGTCTGTAGTATTTGCAGGATTAATAGCAAGTGTTGGGGTTAACGGACTTATGGGGCAATTTATGAGCTTATTCTGAGTCTTTGTATATAGACCAAATTGACACTGATAGTATTATTAATGAGTAATGCTATCATACAGCCAATGGTCTTATGATTTACAAAGTCTTTAAGCATAAATCATTAAGGTGCTCTAATGTTTAATAATCTAGATGGGAAAGAAACTATCACTACCAAAACATCTACGGATATAAAGGGTGACAACACTGTTTTCAGACCCCTATCACCTTTCTCTGCAAAGGATGCTAACAAAAAACAACACTTGTTGCCCGATTGGATATTACCTGAGGGACAGCGTAGCAAAAGCCCAGGTCCAAACAAATATGACTTTGAGTGGTTGAAAAACAGCAAAACCATCCACAATAAATCTAATGAAACATCTGTCATTGTCGAAGCTATAGACAATCGCCAAGCAATAAAGCCAACAAATAATAACCAATACAATATTTCTTCTGACGAGAAATCACAACAAGCTGCCAATGAGCCACACAAACCCAAGCAGACTCTTTCAACTAGTGGGGGCACATCTGACAGTGCAAATACAGTCTCAAGCAAAATCGTAGATTCTGGGAGTGCTACCGAAATATTAAGAAATGCCAGAACTATGTCCCGAGATGGAAATCTGGATGACGCAATGGGCAATTATATGAGCCTCGTCAAATCGTCCAAAAAACTAAAACAAGTGGTTGACGACTTAGAAAAACTTGTATCTGACCCGCACATGAAACAAAATCCAGCTATGATACAAACTTTAGCTGACGCATACACTAAAACAGGTAAATTTGCTAAAGCACTGCCATTGTACCGCAAAGCTTTGGGTAGATAACCAAACGACGCAAACGGAGGTGATACGTGGAACGTACACTGTTATTGATCAAGCCAGACGGAGTTCAACGTGGATTAGTGGGTCCAATCATTGATAAAATCGAACGTAGAGGCCTACGGATGATAGGCATGAAAATGATGGATGTATCAACTGGTTTAGCAGAGACACATTATGCTATTCACAAAGGAAAGCCTTTTTATGACAGTTTGATTGATTACATAACCTCAGCACCCATAGTTGCAATTGCCTGGCAAGGAAGTAAAGCAGTTGCAGTGGTGCGACAAGTCCTTGGTGCAACAGACCCTACAGAAGCTCAGCCAGGTACAGTAAGAGGAGATTATGGAATTGATATCGGTCGTAATCTGACCCATGGTTCAGATAGTGTCAAGAACGGAATGGCTGAAATTAACTTGTGGTTCAAGGCAGATGAACTAATTGAATGGAAACGTTCTGGAGAGGAGTGGATTTTCGAGGTCTAGACAAACTAGGTCTAGACAAACTATTGCATCTTTGTGTAAGAAGGAGTCAAAGATTCAGCGCAATAGGAATTACCGCCATTTATTGCATTCTCAGTACAACTTTGCCTTCTGACCAGAGCTCTTCCAAGCTATAATAATCACGCTGTACACTCATAAACAAGTGAACCATAACGTCTCCAAGGTCCAGGAGAACCCAACCACTTTGTGCTTGTTCATCCAAACTTCTCACTACTGCTCTACGTTTAAGAACCGTATTATCTGCAATTGCTCTTGCCATAGCTTTTAAGTGACGTTCACTTGTGCCTGTTGCTATCACATAAAAATCACTAATGACAGAAATGCCTTGTAAGTCTAACAACACTATAGACTCGCCCATCAATCGAGTGATAGTATCAACTGCTTCGTGCGCAGCATCTAAGCTTTCTAATCTCAATACCAAACTAATACCTCGGTTAACATAATAATAGCAATCACATTACGTGCACTGCCCTACACACAATACATCGTATTCTATCTAAAAGACCTAGTTTATCATGGGATGAATCGCCTAGACATCGATTCATAGTCTCCCCTAGTATTAATTTCAGTCAGAATATCATCTTTCCAATCTACCCAAGCAACCTTGTCATAATACCGTTTAATTAATTCTCGGCCACCGCTGTCTCCCTGAATTAGATGTAATTCTTTCCACAAATCACGGTCAAACAATACGGGATTTGCATGCTTACCAGCTACACGCGGAGCAACTATTGGAGCACCTGTCTCATGAAACCTATTTACTATTGCGTTTATTAAATCTGGGCCGACTGCAGGTTGATCCACCAATAAAAATAAAGCAGCTGATACATCGTCTTCTAAAGAATCTAATCCTGCTTTAACTGAGCCACTCTGCCCATGGCTCCAATTTGCATTGCATACTACATCCAAATCCATGCCTTTCAGAACTTTACTTACTCTATCAGCCTGATTTCCCAAAACCACTTTGATTACATCACTATTACTTTGTATAGCTGCCTCAGTTACCCTCGTGGTTAAAGTACCTTCACCCCATGGTAACAGCTGCTTTATTTGCATATTTTGTCCCATACGAGTAGAACCGCCAGCCGCTAAAATTATTGCAGCAACTTTACTAAAACGTTTCACTATTGGACATTCATCTAACAAAGCCCCAACTACAACCTCCCTAACCCCACCATTTAGCAAAAGTTGTGCAGTCTCTGAAGCATAATTCAATGTTGGTCTTGACGACACTTTGTTGATAAAGGGTATCCATCTCGCATCATGAGGTACCTGCTTCATTCCACCTAGTTTATGCAATAATAACCGTGCCACAACTTCCGGAGTGATCGGAGATTGATGACCTAAGTCCAACATATCTGCTGCCAATTTGGATCTGTGCACATTATTGTCATTAAGTAATTTGTTGTAAATGTCAGCACCAACTACTGGTACAACTATAGTTGTACATTTAGGAATTACTGGCTCATGAACAGCAGGTACTTTCAATGAGCGCATACGGGAACCGTCTGCTTCCACTATGACGGTCAAATCACTGTCTATGCTGTCAATCACAATATCATTTACAAGTTCGCTTGAAATACCATAGGCCTTGTCAGAACCACTATTCACAGGACCTGTAACAAGAACATGGGGATACCGTTCTAGCATGACCTTAAGTTCATTGAGAAATTCGCCTTTATGATCAGCAACTAAATGTACTGGTGCAATGTTAGTTTGAGCAGCAAAAATGCGCGTAGTCGTTGTAGTAACAACTCTTCCCCCAGCAGCAACAATCTCATCTGCCAATCTGAACATGAGAGTAGACTTGCCGCCACCACCAACTATAGACACAACTTCAGAAAAACCCAATCTTAGTCCGAACTTAAGTTGCATTATCTATCTCGACTTATCTTTCCGACTAGATACCCAATTCATCACAGCCTCCAGCACCCCTCCGCCTATTGCAAGTGCTTTATCAGAAATTTGGAAGCAGTGATCTCTAATACCACGCGGATCCACATCTCCTATTTTGTCGCACTCATCTACTTGCAGCCCATCATAAATTAGACCTCGTAACACTCCTGCAAATGGGGCTCGCACCTCTTCAAGGCCCACTGTAGCAATTGTTTCGCCTTTT
>DDZT01000041.1 GCA_002346435.1 Anaerolineales bacterium UBA3001 | reverse complement strand
TTCCTAAGATTACATGGAGCACATGCAGTCACAATGTTGTGCCATGTATGGCCTCCCCCACGGCGCTTAGGTATAACGTGGTCAATTGTCAATTGTTTGTTCTGATGACCACAGTATTGACAAGTATACCCATCACGTCGAAAAACCTCATTCTTACTCAATTTAATCTTAGGACGAGGACGTTTGACCATTCTACCTAACCTAATAATCGACGGACACTGATACGACCTGGTAAATGTCCTAATTACACCACGACCATTTAAAACTAGTTCAGCCTTACCACATATCATAAGACCAATAGCACGCCTCACACTCGATACATTAAGAGGTTCGTAATTGGCATTAAGGACCAGAACAGGAAGATGCAGTACCGTTTGCATACTAATTAATAAATACCATCTGACAATACATATTACAACAAGTGAATACGCAAAGCGTGTCTAAATCATGAAGCTTCACTGTCCATATCCCTTAAACTAGACAACTGTTGATAAACTATATATTGTGAATAAGCCATCAGTCCACATAAGAGAATTCCGTGGTAGCCAGAACGCCAACCTGCAAGGGTTATATAACGCCACAGGAATTGCCTGATGGGCTGAAGCAAATAATGATGATAACGTGGTACTACACCCTGCTTATAAAGCATATTAGCCTCATGCTTTGCGTAAGCACGCTGCTTACTGATGAATTCAGACACATCTAGATAATTCTGATGGATAATAGGATACTGCAAATTTCCAACTGACCCCTTCAGGTCAAGCAATTCATGTACATACCTATCAACAAAATAAGATCCTGCATCCCTTTTAAACAATCTAAGCTGATAATCGGGATACCATCCAGCATTAAGCATAAGTTTGCCGAATATATAATTATGCCTTGGAATCCTCCATCCTACTTTATGCTGATGTTGAATAGCAAGCTTTATCTCGTTCGCAAGTTCACTGCCAACTGTTTCATCTGCATCTATGAATAGAACCCATTCTGACACTGTCTCACAAAGAGCCGCATTACGCTGTGATGCATAATTGTCAAAAGACCTTTGCACAACTCTGGCACCGTACTCTCTAGCAATGTCACATGTACGATCAGTGCTGCCAGAATCAAAAACCAATTTGTCCTCAGACCATGACAAAGATTCTAAACATTGAGGAAGTGTATCCTCTTCGTTAAGGGTTAATATAATTACTGTTAGCAAATTGATAGCCTATATAATTTCGAATGACATTTAGCTAAGTCTACCGTTTATTGTATCTCAAGGTATACTCAACGACAATGCAACACAAAACAACAATAAGCAACTGGTTAAGATTCATTGTTCTTGGATCATTCTGTTGGGGAACTTCATACTACTGGATCAAAATTGCACTAATCGAAATCGGCCCTCTTACTCTAGTAGCATTGCGGATTACCCTAGCATCCACAGTGTGCTGGCTATGGCTGCTAATCAGTAAAATACCGATGAGCATACCGAAAAACATTGTTGGTCGTATGACAATTATAGGTATTACCAACACAGCAATACCCTTTTCACTAATTTCATGGGGGGAAACACGCATAGATTCAGGTCTGACTGGACTACTGACTGCAACAGTTCCACTCTTCACAATACTACTCTCTCATCGCTTTCTCAAAGACGATAAAATCACCATACCAAAGGCCTTTGGACTGCTACTTGGTTTTTCAGGAGTTGCCTTATTACTTTCACGCGATTTAGATATGACAAAAATACAATTCAATCTTTGGGGTCAAGCAGCAGTTATTGGAGCAACATTTTGCTATTCTATAAGCTCAGTATATAACCGCCGTTTTCTTCAAAACCAGAATCCAATGGTAGTGTCCACATATGCTTTATCATCTGCCACGATAATAATTTGGATTGCAGCTTTTTTTGTGGAAACTCCAATGACGTTTCCAAACATTCCTATGACATGGTTTGCAATTATATGGCTAGGACTGATTGGTACCACTCTAGCCTACCCGTTAATGTTTGGCCTAATTCATTCCTGGGGTCCAACCCGGGCAACATTAGTAACATATTTAATCCCGATCACCGCTGTAACACTAGGAGTTTTAGCCTTGGATGAGATTCTTGACTGGATAATTGTCGTAGGAGGAATGCTGGTAATATCTGGTGTTGCTACTGTGAACTGGCGTGCTTGGCTACCGACACTTTGGAAAATATTTGCTTCAAAAAAGGATTATCCATTCGCTACAAAATAATCAATTCTGAAAGCACCAAATCTCTGCTTCTATACAATTGTATTTCTAGTCGTTGACCCAAAACTATCAGCAAGGTACACTATTGATGTTACTGACAAGGGGACAAACATGAAACACGCAGTTAGTGTGAGTATAGGCTCATCCCGAAGAGACAAACGTGTGGAAATTACATTGCTGGATGAACAAATTATTATCGAGCGTATTGGCACTGATGGTGACATGGATAAAGCAGCGAACTTGTACCGTGAACTAGATGGCAATGTAGATGCATTTGGAGTCGGTGGCGCTGATCTAGGCATACAAATAGAAAATAACTGGTATCCACTTCATTCTGTAGCACCCATGATCAGATACATACAAAAAACTCCTGTTGTGGATGGAGTTGGACTAAAAAGTACTTTGGAGAATCGAACAGCTAAATTTATTGAAAACAATATAGGTAATGAAATTCAAACTCGTAAAGTTTTATTTACTGCAGGAGCTGACCGCTGGGGAATGTCCATGGGATTCGAAAACGAGAATTATGATTGTGTGTTCGGAGACCTAATGTTCTCACTTGGACTTCCGATTCCGATTCGTTCTATATCTGCTCTCAAACGTGTGGCTGCGTTGATAATGCCAATTGTAGGTCGCATGCCCTTTTCAATGTTATATCCTACTGGAGATAATCAAGATGTTATTGTACCCAAACACCAAAAGTGGTATGAATGGGCGACAGTACTAGCCGGTGACTGTCATTTCATTAAAGGCTCAATGCCTGATAACTTAGCAGGAAAAATAGTAGTCACCAATACTACAACGACAGAAGACGTAAAACTTTTCAAAGATAGAGGTGTACGCTACCTAGTCACCACTACACCTATACTTGAGGGCCGTTCGTTCGGAACAAACATGATGGAAGCAGCTCTAGTAGCTATCGCTAATAAAGGCCGCAAATTAAATACTAATGAACTCAATACTCTAATTAATCAAATAGGTTTTGAGCCTCACATTCAAGAACTGAACAAGTGATATTTTTGTAATAATATGGATGCAATTATTGGAGCAGGTGGACATATAAGGCCAAATGATCCTCTCGCTGAACTATTACCAGAAGGAAAAACTAAAGCTTTATTACAGATAGCTGGAAAGCCTATGATTCAGTGGACACTAGATGCCATTGCAAAATCTGAACAAATAGAAAATATCATAATCATAGGTCTAGAAGAGAAACATAATCTAAATTGTGGTTCAAAGACTATACACTATCTCCAGAGCAACGAAACTATATTTGATAATGCCCGCTCGGGTTGTAGACTTGCACTCAAGTTGAATCCTAATTCAACTCAGATTCTTTGGGTCAGCGCAGATTTACCATTAATCGAGACACCCATGATAGATTGGTTCATTAATCAGGTGCGGATGAGTCGACACGAGTTGTACTACCAAATAATTGATCAAGATGTCATGGAATCAAGATTCCCTACATCTCGCAGAACTTACACAAAGCTAAAAGGTAAAGTTATAACTGGCGGCGATGTAAGTGCTATCAACCCAAACATTGCCACCGACGTGCACCCAGCATTCAAAAAAATCAGCGCTGCCAGAAAAAATGTGATGAAACAGGCTAGGCTTCTGGGGATTTGGCCCTTATTGCTATTAATCACGCGGCAAATGACTACTATTACTGCTGAAAACATCATAAGGAACCGCCTAGGTCTTGATGCGGTATTTGTTGATACACCATATGCAGAAATGGGTATGGACGTAGACAAACCAGAACAATATGCCATTGCAAAACAAATTCTAGAGCAAAGATTGAAAAGATGAACATATTCAAATCATTACAAGCTGCAGATAGAAGATGGACAAGCAAATTGTGTATTGCCGAAAAACCTGGAGTATTACGTACAACGTTCTCATTTCTGGCACATTCAGGTGATAGTTGGTTTTGGGGAATAGGACTAGCTTGTATATGGCAGTGGGGCCATCCTGATTGGAAGCAATGGGCTCTTATATTATTTGTAGCTATTTTCGTAACAGCCACTCTAGTTATGACGCTTAAGTATGCGATCAGACGACAGCGCCCCTCTGGTGATTGGGGAAACTTTTACCGCAAGACTGACCCAAACTCATTTCCATCCGGACATGCTGCGAGAGCTGGAGTTCTCTTAGGAATGATTCTATGGTTAGGACCAGATTGGATTCAAGTAACTATGATTATTTACTCGCCGTTAATGGCTCTCGCCAGAATTTCTATGGGACTACATTATATATCTGACGTACTAGCAGGATTTGGTCTCGGTTTGATGTTGTCGATCGGTGCAGCAATGTGGTTAACTAACACTGGCTTGGTTACTCATATACTCTCCGGTTAGAAGCCTAGCTAGAAAAGTTTTTATATATCATAGTTTCGCAATAGATCTAATCCAACATTAGCAGCCCATTCACCTGCATATTTTATGTGTCCTCCAAAACCACGTGTTTTAGTTGTCATCGACCTATCACCTGAATTGAACAAAGCAACACCAATGACTATACTATTCTCTTTGTCGTATACTGAGGATGCTATAACAAAATTGCTCTCTAGATTAGTTGAGTAACTCTGTATCATTTCCTCCATATCTCTATCAACATCACAATCATCACTGGAAGAAAAGTTACTTAACAATATACCAGCCTGAAATATACCTTTTGCATTATCCGCCAATACAAATTTGCTAGCCAACTCACCACTGGTACCACTTTCTACAACTGACACAGTATGACCGGACTTTTCGAGTTTACCCAAAACCACTGATGCTAAAGATTGCCCGTCAGCACCAAATATAACTTCCCTTAAATGCGCTCGTGCCTCTTCTTCAACACTATATATTAACTTATCTGCTTCTTTCTCTGAAGAACCCGTTGCAGTTATTCTAATGTCAACTATACCTTGATGAGCAGCCAATCCGACCACAGGATTTCTCATTGACTCTAGATGACCTATTTTTGAATCAACTACGCTTTCCCCAACACCTACAGTGTGCAGCACTCGAGTCTTAATCACATCAGTGGAGGGAAAAACTCTCGCCAAATACGGCATCACCTCATGTTCAAGAAGATATTTCATTTCTCTCGGAACACCTGGAAGACATATTACCCGGCTTTGATCGTGTTCTACAATAAAACAAGGTGCAGTGCCAACTGGATTTTCAATTGGTATTGCACCATCTGGTATATAAGCCTGCCTCATATTATTTTCACTCATTTTCCTGCCCCAATTATTGAATCGCGACTCGATCTGCTCTAATAGATCGTGCTCGAAAACCAATTGCCGGTTTGTAGCAAGCGCTACAGATACACGCGTTTTATCGTCTATTGTAGGACCCAGTCCACCTGTAGTAAGTACTATGTCTGATCTGGATAAAGCACTTGTAACAGTAGCAGCGATTACTTCTTCGTCATCTCCTACAGTAGATATGAAACTAAGCTGAATTCCACCCAAAGACAGAATACGGGAAATATGAGAACTATTGGTGTCAACTATATATCCAGATAGTAATTCACTACCTATAGCGATAATCTCAGCAGTTGGTTTCATGCTCGCATTTGTTTCACATTAATGAATAATTAAAGAACACTAATATTGATTGAAGCATTCTAAATTTCTATATTGTAAATATCAAAACACTCTAATTGCATGTCAAATAAGATATATTAATTGGAAGCCTTACTTTCATCATCTGAATCTTGATCCGCTAACCAGATTTTTTCTGCTTTGTCAATGAATAGCTCACCCTCAAGATGATCATATTCATGCTGAATCACGCGAGCCATCCAACCATTTGTATTTAGTTTGCGTTTATGGCCATGGCGATCAGTATATTTTACAGAAATTTCTAGAGCACGACACACATCCCCTAAATAACCTGGTAAAGACAAACAACCCTCAGTACGCACGGCACTTTCACTTGAAAAATAAGTTATCCTCGGATTGATCATGACATGGATTCGTCCTAAACCCGGTATCGTAATATCATTGCCGTCAGCTGAATTATTTTCATCATCTGGATCTTCTTCTAAATGAGCCACAAAAAGACGTAGACTTTCCGATACTTGTGGTGCAGCTAAACCAATTCCCGGTGCATCATGCATCGTCTCGATCATATCATCTATAAGATTCTGTAATTTTCCATCAAATCTAGTAACCTTCTTTGCTTTACGTCTCAAAACCGGATCTGAGGGATTTATAATGTTCAACAAAGCCATGATACCAATATCTAATACAGTTTGCTATGAGCTACACAAGATTTTTTTGCAAATTATTACACCTATAATAACACGTATATCGCAGTTTCAAGAATTCTAGTATCAAGGTATAAATTATGGGCTCAGTTATGGTATTAGTATTGCTTATTATTGCCTTAGAAGTCTGGCACTACACTTGCTACCCTTCTAGGCACTATTTCAACATAAGTAAGCAAAACCTTGTAACATTTACTCAGAACTGCTTAAACCATAATCAGTAACTAAACAAATCCAAAGAACTGTGCAAATAAAATGACAAAGGAACAAAAACTGGATGTAATAGGAGTATTGTTAGCACTTGCTGGAATATTAGTATTGCTAGCATTATTTTCTCCCAATCAGAGCATTGTGGTAAGTACAATAGTCGAATATTTATACTATCTTTTTGGTTTAGGACGATTTGTAGTTGCTATCGCATGTTTGCTAACTGGTGGCTGGATAATTCTAAGACACTTTAATGAAAACCTGCCCCAGTTGGAACCAGAACAAATTTTGGGGACAATCTTACTATTTGTAGGACTAGTTACTACACTCAGTACTATCACCGGCACTACAAGTGGTGGCATTATTGGAGAATATTTCTCGCATACCATGTTGGATGGTCTAGGAGTAATGGGAACATGGGTTGTATTAATCTCATGGCTTTCAATTAGTATTATCCTGACACTCAGAACATCTACTAAAAAGATTATTGGCCTGCTAGACAACATATATATTGAGCCCGGCCAAATCTTACAGAGCAGTAAAAAGAAGCTTGTGGCCACACGCACACCCAGTCAAACCAAGATCCCAACAATAACTAAACCTGCCAAGACAAAAAAGATCGACAACACAAAACGCCAAGCCAACAAACATACAGGATCTGCAAAATTAGAAAGGAAAGCTGAACTGCAGGATATAGACACTAGTACAACACTTGACGAAGTCAGCACAACCAACTGGACTTTACCAAAAATAGCAAGCATTTTATCTGTAGGAGCTGAAATGGCAGCAGATGACGAATATGATAGGCAACGTGCAGAAACAATCGAAGAAACTCTAGTATCATTTGGCGCTCCAGGTCGAGTAGTGGAAATTAACCGAGGACCTACCATAACCCAATTTGGCGTGGAACCTGACTTCGTCACTAATAGTAAAGGCAAACGCACAAAGGTAAAGGTTAATAAAATATCAACTCTTGCAGATGATTTAGCATTAGCATTAGCAGCAGCCTCTATCCGCATTGAAGCACCAGTTCCAGGTAAGGGATATATCGGTATGGAAGTTCCAAACGCAGATAGTTCGCAAGTGGCGTTGCGTGATTTACTAGAGTCGGAAGCATACACAAAACACAACTCGCCTCTAGCACTTTGTCTAGGACAGGATGTTTCAGGCGCATCAGTATGTGCCGACCTTCGATCAATGCCACACCTACTAATAGCAGGTACAACCGGATCAGGAAAAAGTGTATGCGTCAATGGAATAATAGCAACACTTTTACTGAAAAATACACCTGACCAACTTAAAATGCTAATGATAGACCCCAAACGCGTAGAACTGACTGCATATCGTCACATACCGCATCTATTAGCACCAGTGATTGTGGATGTAAGCAAAGTTGTGTCAAGCCTTCAGTGGATATCTAGGGAGATGGATAAGCGTTACACGAAATTCTCTGATACTGGTGCTCGCAACATCGAAGACTTTAATAGAAAAGCTCCTAAGAATGAAGAAGATACTATTCCATATATTGTTGTTGTAGTAGATGAGTTGGCTGATCTTATGATGGTATCAGCTGAGGACACCGAACAAATAATCACACGACTAGCCCAAATGGCTCGAGCCACTGGAATCCATCTCATTATATCAACTCAAAGACCATCAGCTGATGTAGTAACCGGATTAATAAAAGCTAATTTCCCAGCTCGAATTGCTTTTGCTGTAGCTTCACTAACTGACAGTCGTGTTATATTAGATCATCCAGGTGCCGAGCGACTACTAGGACGTGGGGACATGCTATTTCAGTCACCAGATGCAGCGCAACCCCTTAGAATGCAAGGTACGTTTGTGTCGGATACAGAACTACGCAAATTAGTAAGATACTGGAGGGGTTTTTATGCTAATCTTGACACATCATCAGTTAAAACAGACACCTCCACCAGCGAACCCAAAACTGATACTATAGCACCTTCCTCAAAATCTAAAGATATAACAGATGAAATCGAAACTATTGCGGAAGCCGAAGGTCGGGATGAACTTTATGACAAAGCAATAGAGATTGTGCAAACAAAAAATCGTGCTTCCATTTCTATGTTACAAAAACACTTAAGAATTGGTTATACACGTTCTGCTAAGTTAATTGACGACTTAGAAGAATCAGGGATAGTAGGGCCAGCGAAATCAGGTGCCAAACAACGTGATGTATTCCAAAAGTCCTCGCTAATTGAAAAAGATATCGTTCATTCGATTGAAGAGATTGAAGATTAGAACAGATTCTTCAAATTGATAATTACATTTGAAAGAACCTATTCTAATCCTGCTAGATTTTCAGTCTGTCTCGGGCTAATCACATAACGAACTAAAGCTACAAAGTAATTACTTGGTCAGGTAAGTTGCCAGATAACGCTGTATACAAATCCGGGAAACACCCTACTTGTACTCCAGGAACTGTGTCAAGCGGAACACACCTTTCCGAATCAGGAACATTTGGAGCACTCCATTTGGGTGTTCCTTCTGCCAAATTACGAAACAGTGCACACATATCACACATCATCAATAACATTCCTGACTGACTAGCTACTTTGGACAACCTTTCACCTACTGGATCACCGTTCCGCAGAACATATGTATTATCATCAAAGAAAAACATACCCACAACTGTCACCAGATGTGTGCCAGCCTCAAGCTGAGGCAAAATCATCTGTCCTAGCTTATACATAGAAGCATGTGGACTATTAAAAATATACGCGACTTTCATCTTAAATAAATCTCCTTACACAATTTGTATTTTTTTAGATAAACACGGATATAAATCAGTGTTAAGTCCCAGTATATTGAATAACAATTAAAAATTCAAGTAACTGAATAACTTGAATTTATCAGATACTAAAACAATGATCTCTTGATGACTAATCACTTCTATAATATAGTTATGTTACTGTTGTAATAATATGAATTTATAGTATATATATCAAACTATATGAGACGAGTTGTAATTACAGGTGTAGGTGCCATAAGCCCTATAGGATTATCTGCACAAGAAAGTTGGAATAATTGTGTAGAAGGTGTCAGTGGAGTTGCGCCAATAACATTATTTGACTCTAGTGATTTTCTGGTACAAATAGCATGTGAAGTCAAAGGGTTTGACCCAAAAGAACATATGAGTCCAGCTAATGCCCGAAGACGTGATCGGTGTCAACAGTTAGCTGTCGCAGCTGGAAAACAAGCTCTATTGGATTCTGGATTAGAGATCAACGAATCAAATGCAAATAGAGTAGGTGTTGTGATTAGTAGTTCCATAGGTGGAATCTCATCATTAGATGATTCTATACGCCACATGGTATCTCATGGACCACGCAGAGTCAGCCCATTGACTATACCAATGCTAATGCCTAATGGGCCAAGCGGATTAGTAGCAATAGAAATTGGTGCTCAAGGACCTGCTCTATCGGTAGCTTCAGCATGCGCATCGAGTTCGGACGGCATAGGACTAGCTTGGCAACAAATTAGAAGTGGTATGTGCGATGCAATCCTAGCTGGAGGATCAGAAGCAACAATTTGTAAAATCGGTATTGCTGCATTTGATCGTCTAGGTGCTATGAGTAGAAGAAACGACGATTTTTCCATGACACCACAGCCATTTGACAGGAATCGTGATGGTCTAGTCATGGGTGAAGGTTCATGTGTACTGATGCTCGAAGAATTAACTAAAGCCAAGGAAAGAGGAGCTAATATACTTGCAGAATTGTCCGGTTATGGAATAACAGGTGATGCATTCCATATTACTGCACCACATGATCAAGGTACGGGAGGAGCACAAGCTATGCGACAAGCCATGGAAATAGCTGAAGTCAACTCTTCAGATATAGACTATATAAACGCTCATGGAACAGCAACACCTCTTAATGACGTGTCTGAAACTATAGCAATCAAGACTGTTTTTGGCAAAAGGGCATATGAAATACCGATTTCATCTACAAAATCTATGACTGGTCACATGATGGGAGCAACCGGCTCACTCGAAGCTTTCTTCTGTGTTCAAGCGATTCAAACACAAACATCTCCACCTACCATTCACTATGCAACTCCAGATCCAGATTGTGATTTGGATTATGTTCCAAACAATGCTCGTGATGCATGTATAAACGTCGTCATTAGTAATTCTTTTGGATTTGGTGGTCATAACTCTGTGCTTTTGTTCAAAAAATACGTATGACTGATTTGGAAGCACTCCAAAAAAGTATAGGATACAAGTTTAAAAATCCTAGGCTACTTCTCCAATCCTTGACTCATAGCTCTAGCCTTAACGAAAATACTGAATTATTCGATGACAACGAAAGGCTAGAATTTTTAGGAGATGCAGTCATAGATTTTGTGGCTACTTCATTGTTATTTAGCGAATTCACTGAACTCAGTGAAGGGGAACTTACTAGGTTACGATCTGCCCTAGTACGTACTGAGCAATTGTCTCATCTAGCTGGTAAATTTGCGCTTGGCCAGAAAATTATATTGGGACGGGGTGAGGAGGATTCTGGGGGACGACAACGTCATAGTCTACTATGTGATACCTTTGAGGCTCTAGTTGGTGCAATATATCTAGACTCTGACATATACAGAGTAGCCAAGTTTCTTGAACCGCTATTATTACAGGAGGCACGCAAGTCTCTGGCAAACAAGAGCCACTTTGATAACAAAAGTCAACTCCAAGAATGGGCACAGGGCACTTTAGGTGAAACTCCTAGTTATATGACGATTGCTGAGACTGGACCTGATCATGATAAGGAGTTCACAGTTGAAGTAATAATAGGTGAAAAACATTTCAGCACTGGCCGAGGAAAAAGCAAACAACAAGCTGAGCAATCAGCAGCTCGTATTGCTTTAGAAGTTGTTAGTAATATGAAAGAGCAAATTTGACTACTCAATTGAAGCGTTTGTTTCTTACAGGATCAGCCGGACATTTAGGGCACAGAGTGGCAAAGTTTTCCAAAGAATGGGATCTGTTTTACAGTTGGCATTCTAATTCACCTGATCAATCACTCCTTGGAACACCTATACAACTTGACCTATGTAATAAGCGTGATGTACATAAAACCTTAACAGACCTTAAACCGGATGTGATAATTCATACCGCATGCTCTAACAGATCCGAGGACTCTATTGTTCCTGCTATTGAAAACATCGTCTCAACTGTGGCAAACAGCTCAACCCGGTTAGTATATGTATCAACTGACATGGTATTAGATGGAGAAAATGCTCCTTATTTAGACAGTGCAAAAGCAAACCCAATGCATCCATACGGCAAAGCTAAAGCTATCGCTGAAGCTATTGTAATGGCCAACTGTGCTTCAGCTGTAATAGTGAGAACTTCACTAATTTACGGAATATTCCCCCTAGATCACCAGACCAAATGGTTAGTTAATGACGTAATGCTAGGAAACAAGGTGGTTCTTTTTACAGATGAGATAAGATGCCCAATTTGGGTAGATACACTCGCGCACAGTTTGCTAGAACTGGCAGATAGCTCTTTTACTGGTTTCCTAAATATAGCAGGTCCAAATCCACTAAATCGTTGGGATTTTGGGATAAAACTGCTTGACATGTTAAATGTTGATTTAAAACCCAATCTATTTCCTGGCTTACAAGCAGAAAGTGGTCTGCTAAGACCACGCAACCTCACATTGGACATAAACAAAGCAAAACATTTACTTAATACTCCATTGCTAAATGTTGACGAGGCCATCAAGCGCATGAAACACGTATTATCTGACAAAACAATTGTTGACTAAATACGATGTGTCAGTACAATTGGAGTTTGCGGGGCAGTGGCGGAATTGGCATACGCAGCAGACTTAAAATCTGCCAGGGAAACCTATGTGGGTTCGAGTCCCACCTGCCCCACTGTTGTGGTTATCGTTACACCTCAGAAACATTTAGACTGCATCACCTACATTCTTATCATTAGCTGCCATGGACAATAAGCTCAAAGCAGTCTTGCGCACAGATTCATCTTGACCTCCTAACATATCGATAATCTCTTCGACCCTAGAGTTGTCATCAAGATGTTGAACAGTAGTACTAGTACGCTCACCAGTTACTTCTTTTTGCACCTTGAAATGTGCATCTCCATACGCAGCAAGGGGAGGCAAATGAGTGATACACAAAACCTGATGTGTTTTACTTAAATTCCAAAGCTTTTTACCTACAATCGCACCTATTCGCCCACCGATACCTTGATCAATTTCATCAAAAATAAGAGTGGGTCTACGATCAGCTGTTGCAAGCATACTACGTAGTGCAAGCATTAAACGTGAAGTCTCCCCTCCAGAAGCTATTTTGACAATAGGCTTAAGACCTTCCCCTTTGTTTGGAGCTATTAAAAACTCCACCTGATCAATACCAGTAGTATTCATGGCTACAGTCCTACCATCGCTAACAAGCAAACCTGTCGGATCATCTTTCCAATCAATTTGCACAGCAAATTTAGATCCATCCATGTTTAGCTCTGCCATAGCCATCATTACTCCTGCAGATAGATTTTCCCCAACCTCTCGGCGGTTGTTAGAGAGACATACTGCCAATTGTCCAGCCTCTTTCATTAGGGACCTTTCAGACATTTCTAGATCTTCAATCGTTTGGGTATTTCCTGCAATATCATCAAGCTCAGATTGTGCTCTATCTCCATATGCTACAACATCTTCTACAGCTGATCCATACTTGCGTTGTAAATCTTGAATTAAATGCAGGCGATCTTCCACTTCATTAAGACGGCCTGGATCAAATTCTATACCATCCTTATAGACAAGTACTTCAGAAACGAACTCTTGCAATTGATCCACTAAGCGTTCAGCTTGAAGGTTTACATTATGCATAGTAGGATCAATTCGAGCTAGTCTATGACACAACTCAGAAATTTCACCTAACGAATCGGATGCAATATTTTGATCGCTCTCGTTGCCGTCATATCCTGACACAGCAAGTATTTTGTCTGTGATTTCTGCAAGATTTTCTACATTTGCTAGCTTGGTCCTCTCAGATCTTAGCTCTAGTTCTTCTCCAGGCACCAATGCAGCCGCACGGATTTCATTGACCTGAAAACTTAATAATTCAACTCTCTGTAACTTTTCCATCTCAAGATTACGTAATTCTGCAAGCTTTCGTCGTACAAGAGTAATCTCTCCAATGACTTCGCTTAATTCTTTACACTGCTTATTAAGGCCACCAAAAGTATCTAAAAGTGATAAATGCTCACTCACCTTAAGTAAGGATAAATGTTCAGATTGTCCATGCACATCTACTAATAAGCCTCCAATATCACGCAATAGTGCTAGATTGACTGTGCGTCCATTAATACGGCAAATATTTCTACCACCTCGACGCAATTCCCTACCAATAGTAATATGCCTGACGGTATCTGAATCGTCCAATCCTTCCTGAAGCAACAAACCTGTAATTTCATCCTGCACTGACTGTTCAACCACAAAAACACCTTCGACTATCGCCTTATCACAACCAGCCCGGATGAGAACAGTATCAGCACGTCCGCCTAACAACAAACTAATCGCATCAACGATAATAGATTTACCAGCGCCAGTCTCACCTGTAATCACATTAAATCCCGGCTTAAAACTGACATTCATAGTATCTATGATGGCCAAATTATTTATATTTAATTCACTTATCATGACAACTATATAGAAACACTACGCAAACGCGCATATAAAGTTGTAGAAGCGATAGCCAAATAAACAATACCCCACATTGTTAGATTGAATAATCCGGCCAACAGCATGCATCCAACAGCTACATAACTAAGGTATTTGCCACGTCGCCTACCAATAGCGCGCCTTATTATTTCTGATATGATCCCAGCAACAGTGGGTGCAATAAATATCACAAACCATCCTAAACGCACCAATAATGCTCCTGCGAGACCAGACAAAATAAACGATATTACGGCCGCAACTACATAATCATGCCAAACCACTGTATCAAAAATAGACTGCTGTTGCCGCACACATCCTACGCATCTATAACCTACCGGTGTCTTACGCGCACAATCTGGACAAATTGGCATATCACAACGATTGCATCGCAGTGTTGTTTCACGTCCGGGATGATTTATGCATCCTGGCGCAGTAACTGTGCCAACATGATCAATTTCTACAGCCAGATTATTTTTTACAGAATCTGTCATTTGTGTTCACGTCCCTTAATTGACATACGTTCACTCAAGTCACTATAAAAGTAATTAGGGTCTTGTAATCGTACAAAATTACAGTTACGATTGCTAGCTCGTACACGCACGCAATCCCCATCCATTATAACCGTCTCAAGCTGTCCATCTAAACTAAGAATAGCCTCATAATTAGTTCGAATCACTATGGTCACAGTACAGCCCTCCGACAATACAACAGAACTGCTCATACTTAAATGGGGTGATATAGGTGTTACTACAAGATTACGTAGATTTGGCGGCAAAATCGGTCCGCCCGCAGCAAGCGAGTAGGCTGTAGATCCAGTTGGTGTTGACACTATAACGCCATCGGCTACATAATTAGCCAGCACAGCATTATCTACTTGAGTTTCAAGCCGAATGGGCCTCGCTAATGCACCACGAGTTACCACAATTTCATTTAATGCGTGTTGTCTAATGAGTTGGTTACCATCTCGAATAAGCTCCCCGTGAACAAGCATACGGGGTTCTAAGTCAAAATCCCCTATAAGAATTCGGTCAATAGCATATCGCCAATCATTTTCGGGTATTTGTGGAAGGAATCCCACCTCACCCAGATTAATACCCAAAACTGAACAGCCCATCTGAGCAGCTACCCTTCCCACACGTAACATAGTTCCATCTCCGCCAACTGCCAATAACATGTCAGCATTGTAATCGGGATTGTGGTCCAATTCAGATATAAGCATGGTGTTAGAAACTAGTCCTAGTTCGTCTTGCAAACGCCCATTTATTTCATCGGCAATTTGTTGTGATCGAGCGACCTGGGGATTATGAAATACAAGAAATCTATTTGGTATTTTTGTCATTTTTATGCTATGAAGTCAAGTCATCACCACACACTGGTTGGAAACTACAGGCTATACATCGTTTTAAATATTTGTGCGAGCGCAATACATTTTTTCTCGACATATCGGTACGCATGCAGCCAACTACATCAGTCAAATCCTTCTCTAGGTCACTACCATAATCTACTTGATAGGTACCATCATCATATTTGATTATCCCATAATTTGGGCGCTTACCATAATGTTCTTCAACCAAATGACAATAAGCTGCAACTTGTAACTTATGAGCCAGATATGCTCCCGTGCTTGGCATCGGAGTTGATTTCACTTCAACTGGTATGTACCTTCCTTTACTAAACAACAAATAATCTGGCTTTCCCGTTAGGCCCAAGCGCCCAGAAAATAGAGGTTTGACAACTCGTCCATTTCCATGAGTGTCCATGTAAATAATTTGTCCTTTTGACATGCCGGCATTCTTATAAAAGTGCCTACCACGCCAAATTAGTAATACACCAACAACAATTAACAATGCAACTAATACAGTCAATTGATATACGCTACTCCAACTTAGCGTGATCCATCAACACAATTAAATCTATATCCATCAACGTAGAGGAACCACATCAAGCAATAGTAAAATTGCAGCAATCACACCCATCACAACCAATAAATAACCACAGTATTGCACTCCTAAAGCATATTTAACACGCCTACTGTGACTCAAGTGCACTGATGTGCCATATTGCAAATTAGTTGGATCAGAACTATGGATGTCCTGGACTCTTCGCAACCACCAGGCACGCTTACAATATACGTACTCAGCAACTTCAGATGCTCCAAACACAATGCGCATAGAGTTCAACTGCCTTGCAATTTTTCCACAGAATTAAGAGCCTTCTCCAATCGCTGTTGACGCACGCTCATAGTCAAGTCTCCACGTGTACGCTCCCGCACACTGCGTACTATATCAGTGTTCCTACGTAGACCGCCTGTAATTGCGTCAGGAAAGTCAATTGTGACCAAAAGGCTGTATATTTCGTCCATTGCTTCCAAAAGACGTTCAGCTTCCTCAGAATGATCAATTCTAATAATATCCAGAATAGTACGGCGGAGTTCAGTTGCTGCTTCTGATAATCCCTTCAAGTATGTTGAAGCCTCTACCTGTAGTTCATCCGGTCCAGGCAATTCAACGTCACTGACCAATGACAATAATATATTAGCCTCAACAAACTCTTTAAGACCATCTTGAGTGTAACCAGCAAAATAGAGGTCTGGATTACCAGACACTACCATTCTCAACTTATTTGCCGACTCAGTTGCCTCCCCCAAAAGTGTTCTTGCCTCCTGCATATCACCCCTGTGAATAGATCGTATTGTATTAGCACACAAACGAATTAATGCGCGTGACTCACTTAGAGCTTCGTCCCTAGCACTATTTTTATTGAGCAGTTTTTTACGCAATTTATCCCCAATGAATGCCAAGCGGGAAATATTATTAGTTTTATGATCTTGTCGTGAATTCATAGCTATATATTGAGTTTTTCCACAAATCTTGTTAATTAGTCTATATCAATCCTATAACACAAACAGCCGCCGGTAATATTCCGACGGCTGCGTATAGCTTTTTACATAACCCTTACTAATCCAGAGCCGATCAGAAAGGAATGTCTTCCTCAGTCATTGGAGGTGGACCATCGTATTCAGAAACAGTGGCATCACCAGAACCAGTCTGACCTCGACTCCCCAAGAAACGTACTACTTGTGCTGTGACTTCATATGTAGCACCCCAACTTCCATCTTTACGCTGAAATGTACGTGGGTTTCCATTATCATCACAATTCATGCGACCTTCAATCAAAACTTGACGTCCCTTACCCAGATACTGATTACACGTTTCAGCCTGGTTTCCCCAGACAGATACCCGCCACCATACTGTACGCTCCTGATTGTTGCCATCCCTATCTCGCCATTTTTCATTAGTGGCAACGCTCAAATTAGCTACCGCCTGCCCACTAGGGGTGTAACGAAGCTCAGGATCACGACCTAAATTTCCTGCTAGTATGACTCGATTATACATAGTGTTTTGCTCCTTTCCGACAAAAACTAAGTTGAAATTGAGTTTACATTAAGATGTTTGTCGGTCTCAATTAAAAATTCTACTAGTTTTGAATAGTAGTGTCAAGACATTTGTTCTAATTGTATTGACTTGCTAACTAATTGCACAAAAACATCGGTAATCGTCAAATGTTTGCCAATTCTAGTCCACTACAGGAGGACGAAATTTGTATCCGTAGACTATCATACCTTCTACTCCATCATCACTCATTTTACGCGTAACCATCTCAACTTCCATACCAATTTCTACTTGCTCAATATCTATATCTGTTAATTGAGCGGTAATCATTGGACCCTCTTCTAGCTTAATCAAAGCCACAATGAAGGGTGTATTCTCTATATGGCCATTTGGGGGATCAAAGACCTGAGAAAATGAGTGTATATTCCCTATACCAGTAAACTGATACAATGTCTGAGCACCATGAGAACATTCAGGGCAAACGTCTCGAGGCGGAAACAACTTTACCCCGCAGTGTTCACAAACCTCACCTATAAGACTGTATCTCTGTTTTTGTAGTCGCCAATTCCTAGGTACTTGCATTATAAGATAACACCTATATAAACCAACTCGTCACGCTAACTTCTAATCTTATTTTATACGAATAGTCTATCAAAAACTATCCAGTTGCCTTTATCTACTATCAATCAGATGTAATATATGAGTAACTGCAGTAGCTCCACTACTACCCAAACACTGTGCGAGTGCCCATTTTGCATCTGAAACTTGGTTTTCTTTCGCAGTACCAGCCAACTGCTGCGCTATCTCAACTATCTGGTATACACCAGTCGCACCTCCTGGATTACCCCGAGCCTTAAGCCCTCCGAAGGTTGATATTGGTAAACTGCCACCAAGATTTACTGATTCATTTTGTGCCATTTCCCATCCAGATCCCCGAGACGCAAAACCACATGCTTCTAACGACATAGCAGCATAAACCCCAAAACGGTCATAAATCTCTGCAACGTCTATATCATTCGCATCTATGCCAGCCTGGTCATAGGCACATCGTGATGAAGTCTCGGCAGCCGAAAAAGTAAGCAAATCGTCTCTATCGTGTATTGCCAAAGAATCCGTGGTCAAATTCGATGCAGCGATTTGAATGGTTCGCCCATCTACCAATTCTCTTTCCGATGATGTGATAACCAACGCAGCAGCTCCATCAGCATCTGGAGCAGAATCAAACACGTTCACTGGTGACGCCACCATCGCACCCCTGCAGTACTGCTCGTTACTGATTAAATTGTGAAACATAGCATATGAATTGGTAGAAGCATTTTTATGTGCATTAACTGAGAATCCCGAAAAGCCATCAGTAGGTACACTATATTCATACATGTATCGTCGCATTATAAGTGCTGCAATTGCTGTAGCAGTTAATCCATGAGCTAGTTCCCAGTCACTATCAGCACCACTTGATAATGCTGTTGTCACTTCTGCCCCCACAGCATCTGTCATTTTCTCCACACCTACTACTAAGGCGGTATTAATTTCTCCACTACGAATCGCAATAATGGCCTGTCTTAGAGCTGCAGCTCCTGATGCTCCAGCTGCTTCTACTGTAATAGCCTCAGTACCCCTAAAACCACAAAAATCGGCAACTAATGCACCAACATTAAATTGTTGAGACAGACGAGGAGCAAGCATATTGCCTACAAAAATCGCATCTGGCTT
>DDZT01000132.1:549-3851 GCA_002346435.1 Anaerolineales bacterium UBA3001 | reverse complement strand
GCAACTTGGTGGATTAGACAAGCAGTTACAAGGGCTATTGCTGATCAGGGGCGAACAATTCGAGTGCCTGTGCACATGGGTGATCAAATTAACAAGTTGCTTAGAGTGTCTCATTCACTTACGCAAAAACTAGGGCGGGATCCGACTGTTGAAGAACTTGCCGATTTATTGGAAGTGCCTCCAAAGAAAGTTGAGGATATGGTTCAAATTGCACGTAGGCCATTGTCGTTAGAGGCACCTACTGATGACCAGGAGGATTCGAGTGTGGGTGATTTCATAGAGGATGAGGATAGTCCGGCTCCGGTCGAGGCTACTACTCAGAACATGTTGAGACTTCAGATTCGAGATGCATTAACTGGTCTTCCTCCTAGAGAGGTGCGTATTTTACAACTACGTTATGGTTTGTTGGATGGAGAGTCTTATACTCTTGAGGAGGTCGGACGAAAAATGGGCGTGACGCGTGAAAGAGTGCGTCAGATAGAAGCTCAAGCTTTAGGACGTTTGCGTAGCCCAGACCAAAAGGAACTGTTGGTAGACTTTCTAAGAGAATACTAGTGATTCAGGGGTGGTGATAGAATTTTGTCTTGACTATTTGTCAGACATTTCTTCTCCACCCCATAGAACCCCTTCAAGTGTTCTAGTACCGCGCCTAATAGTGGATCTAATTCGGGCAACTCGATATAAAGCCTGTCTGCGCAATTTATGCCATAGTTGGTTGTGTGATGTGGTTGTTGTAACATCCCATGTCACTAGAGTAGCTCCCCAAGTAAGTCCGCCTCCAAATGCTACAAACACCAAATTGTTATATGGTTTGATTTTGTTCTCTGCAACAGCTTCGCATAGTGCTAAGGGTATCGAGGCTGCAGATGTGTTCCCATATCTATCCATGTTCATAATAAACATATCTAAGGGTAAGTCTAGATTGCGTGCTGCTGCTTCAATTATTCGTACATTGGCCTGATGAGGTACTATGAAGTCTATATCATTCATGGTTAAGCCAGCTTCATTTACCACTTCTCTGCAGGCATCTGCCATTACACGTGTCGCAAATCGGAAGACCTCACGCCCATTCATGGTTATTGTATGAAGGTTGTCACGAAGAGAATCGTAGCTTGCTGGTATTGCGCTGCCACCAGCTGGCACTTTTAGTAGGTCTCCACCGGATCCATCAGATCTCAATACTGAGGACAGAATACCACCAGGCACTTCGCTACCTTGCAGTACAAAAGCTCCAGCGCCGTCACCGAACAGTACACATGTGGAGCGATCTTCCCAATTCACTATTTTGGACAAAGTTTCCGATCCGATTACTAATATTGTGTTCATGCTGCCACTCTGAATAATCTGACCAGCAACGGTTAGAGCGTACACGAATCCAGTGCAAGCAGCTGCCATATCAAAAGCTCCTGCGTTGCGTGCTCCCAATTCGTCTTGAATTATTGAGGCTGTAGATGGAAAATTATGTTCTGGAGTTGAAGTGGCAACTATTATCAAATCTAGAACATTTGGCGAGATGTTTGCAGTATCTAATGCAGATTTAGCTGCTTTCACTCCTAGTGATGCTGTGGTCTCTTTGTCGTTTGCAATATATCGTTGTTTTATGCCTGTGCGGTTTACTATCCAGTCATCTGTAGTATCAACCATTCTAGATAATTCGGCATTTGTTAGTATGTTGTCAGGAACAGCAGTTCCCCATCCACAGATGTGAGCGTATCGATTCAGACTATTCGCTGTATCAGACATTTAAAGTACTCGAGGTATTGGCTCTATATTTGGTAAATATGAGACTGGCATTGTGACCTCCAAATCCGAATGAGTTTGACATGATCGCATCCGCGGACAATTTTCTGGAGTTATTGGATACATAGTCTAAGTCACATTCTGGGTCCGAAGTAAATTGGTTGATTGTTGGAGGGATTATTCCGTGGATTAGTGATTGTACACACATTATAGATTCCAAAGCCCCAGCAGCCCCTAAAAGGTGACCATGCATTGATTTGGTTGATGAGATGGGGACTTGATAAGCATGTTCTCCAAATACTTGCTTGATAGCTAATGTTTCTGTTTTATCGTTTAGTGGAGTAGAGGTTCCATGAGCATTGATGTAGTCTATTTCTGTTAACTCCAAGTTGCTGTCGCGAATGGCTAGCTCCATAGAAATAATTGCGCATACACCATCAGGTGCAGGTGCTGTTATGTGATGAGCATCATTAGAAAGTCCGTATCCTGCGACTTCTGCATAAATTGGTGCACCACGCTCTATAGCATGTTGTTCTGATTCTAGTACTAAGATAGCTGCTCCCTCTCCTGCAACGAATCCATCACGGTCTTGATCAAATGGGCGACAGGCTGATTCAGGATCATCATTTCTGGATGACAAGGCTCCCATGTTTGCAAAAGCGGCGATTGTGACAGGAGTAATTGCAGCCTCTGCTCCCCCTGAAATAACTATATCAGCAGATCCACGTCTAATAATTTCCGCAGCTTCACCTAGTGCGTTCGTGCTACTAGCGCAAGCAGAAGTAATACATAAATTGGGTCCTCGTGTGCCGAAATTTATTGCGACCTGTCCCGCTGCTGTGTCCGGCAGCATCATTGGTACCATAAATGGGCTGACGCGTTTTGGGCCACTCTTTCTTAGAGTGACAGTTTGTTTTTCCAGCGTACTGACTCCACCAATTCCAGTACCTATTATGACTCCTATACGATCTCTGTTAGAGTCGGTAATATTTAGGGAGGCATCTCGTATCGCTTCCTCGGTTGCAGCTACTGCAAATTGAACGAATCTGTCCATATGACGTGCGGTTTTCTTGCCAAATAGGGATGCGGGATCAAACTCTTTTACTTCTCCTGCAAACCTAGTTGTATGTTCAACGGCGTCAAAATGAGTGATTTTGCCAATGCCTGAATTACCAGATGTAGCCATCTTCCAAGTATCACGAACATTTAACGCAAGTGGATTGACTGTCCCCATGCCTGTAATTACAACTTTGTGTTTCAAAATCTATTCTCCATGTATATTAGTGTGGCCGCTGTCATATTATCATGTGCTCACATCAAGCTATATAACACCATAATATCTATTAAGTTGTGGCTATATCTATGTTGCTTTACTCAAAATACTTGCAACCAAATTGTTAGGATATTATTCATAGACTGATATGACTCATATGATACCATTGTCGGAAGGACAAATATCAAAGGAAATAGAGCGTGATTTTAATTACCGGAACTAGAGGGTTTGTAGGAAGGTCACTCGTTCCTCTTCTCAATGATAGGGGGTATTCTGTTCGATGTTTAGT
>DDZT01000132.1:0-253 GCA_002346435.1 Anaerolineales bacterium UBA3001 | reverse complement strand
GGGTATTCTGTTCGATGTTTAGTACACTCTGTACTTGAGAACGAATACAGGGACGATTTCAGGCATAGAGATTTAGTATTTGCCAGTATGGGAGATCCAAGTGCATTGAGACAGGCTATGGTTGGTATTGATACTATAATACATTTAGCTAGTGCACAATGTCATGGCGGATTGCAACAACTGATGGAGGTTGACTATAAGGGTACTAGGCAGCTACTAGCAGCTGCTAAAGAGATGGGTGTGAGTAGGTTTG
>DDZT01000079.1:19932-20113 GCA_002346435.1 Anaerolineales bacterium UBA3001 | reverse complement strand
GACATGTACCATTTCCTCTAGTGAAGGTGTGATTAGCCCACTTAGTCCGATAATGTCAGCATTCTCTCTATTGGCCGCTTCTAATATTTCTTCGCAGGAAACCATCACGCCTAGATCAATGATTTCATAGTTGTTGCAACCTAGAACTACACCGACTATATTTTTTCCTATATCATGTACA
>DDZT01000079.1:9588-19620 GCA_002346435.1 Anaerolineales bacterium UBA3001 | reverse complement strand
ATATCATGTACATCACCCTTTACAGTGGCGACAACTATCTTTCCTTTGTACCTGGTCTGTTCCCCTGCAGAATCTTTTTCTATGAATGGAGTTAAATGAGCAACAGCCTGTTTCATTACTCTTGCACTTTTAACTACTTGTGGCAGAAACATTTTGCCTGATCCAAACAAATCTCCTACTACGTTCATGCCATCCATTAATGGACCTTCTATAACATGTAAAGGTCGATTAGCATTTTGTCTTGCTTCTTCTGTATCTTCAATAATGTGCGTTGTGATGCCTTGTACCAATGCATATTCAATACGTTTCGCTACAGGCAATGATCTCCATTCAGAGTTTTCTACTCTTTCTTCTGATAATTTGCTGTCTTTATAATCATTGGCAATCTTGATTAACTCTTCTGTAGCATTGACATTGGTATTTAAGACTGCTTCCTCTACTGTTTTACGTAGCTCTATCGGTAAGTCATCATATAGTGCTAATTGTCCTGCATTCACTATTGCCATGTCCAGTCCAGCTTTGATTGCGTGGTACAGGAATACTGAATGTATAGCCTCACGTACTATGTTGTTGCCTCGGAAAGAGAAAGATACGTTGCTCAACCCGCCCGAAACTAGCGCTCCCGGCAAGTTGTTTTTGATCCATTCAGTTGTTTCAATAAAATCAATAGCGTACTTATTGTGTTCTTCGATGCCGGTGGCTATAGGAAAGAGATTAGGATCAAGAATAATGTCGTGTGGACTAAAGCCCACTTCATTGACCAATATATCATATGAGGTTTTACATATTTCTTTACGGCGCTCTAATGTGTCAGCTTGTCCATGTTCATCAAATGCCATGACAACAACAGCTGCTCCATAACGTTGACAAAGTTTTGCTTGCTTTACAAACGACCCTTTACCTTCTTTTAGTGAGATGGAATTTACAATAGATTTACCTTGGTTGCATTTTAGCCCCGATTCAATAACATCCCAGTTAGATGAATCTAGCATGATAGGAGCTTTGGCTATGTTGGGTTCTAAGGCGATCATATTACAAAACTGTTGCATAGCTTCTACTGAATCTAGCATTCCTTCATCCATGTTGATATCGATTATCTGTGCACCTTCATTTACCTGATCTTCAGCTACTCCTAATCCAGATTCGTACTCGTTTTCCATAATCAGATTTTTAAATCTTGCAGATCCAGTTATATTGCACCGCTCGCCAATGTTAACGAAAAGAGAGTCTTTAGTGATATTGAAAGCTTCCAGTCCGGCGAGGCGGCATCCAGGTTCGATATCTGGAATAGTGCGAGGGGATTGACCAGAAACTACATCAGATATGGCCTTGATGTGTTTTGGGGTAGTGCCGCAACAACCTCCCACTATATTGATAAAGTTGTTTTCTACGTAATCCGCAATTACAGTTGCCGTGTGATCAGGGCTTTCATCAAATTCTCCCAACTCGTTTGGCAAACCTGCATTTGGATGGACGCTTGTGTAACTAGCAGATATACGTGCTAGTTCCTCAACATGAGGTCGCAAAGCATCCGCTCCGAGTGCGCAATTTAATCCTACGGAGATAGGATTAGCATGTATGACGGAATTGTAAAACGCTTCCACTGTTTGACCAGTCAATGTCCTACCGTCTTTACCTGGTATGGTTCCAGAAATCATGATGGGCAGTTCATAATTCATAATATCGAACGCAGACTTCGCGGCAAAAATTGCTGCTTTTCCATTGAGTGTATCGAAAACAGTTTCAATAAGTAGAATGTCTATATTTGTGTCAAGCAATGCAATAATTGATTCCTGGTAATCGTCTACTAGAATATCAAATGTAATGTTGCGGGCAGCTAAATCATTTACATCATGTACTGTGCAAGCACCTCTAGTAGTTGGGCCTATAACACCAGCTACAAACCTTGGTTTATCGGGAGTCATATTGGTAAAGTTGTCTGCAGCTTGACGAGCTATCTTGCCAGCTTCACTGTTGATCTCGCCAGCGAAGTCCTCCAGGTCATAGTCAGACATAGAAGTACGATTAGCATTAAATGTATTAGTTTCAATAATATCAGCGCCAGCCTCAAGGAAAGAATTGTGAATATCCCTGATTAAATGAGGTTGTGTAATAGAGAGCAAGTCATTGTTGCCTTTCAGGTCTTTATGGAAGTTTGCGAATTGTGTGCCTCTGTAATCAGTTTCCGTCAGCTTTAATGATTGAATCATAGTCCCCATAGCACCATCCAGTACTAGTATTCGGTCATTAAGTGCTGCGTAAAAAGCTTCTAATCTTTGTTTGCGTTTCATTGAATATTTAGGTAGCAATATTTATCAGCCTACGATTGTAACACGGACGTTACTAACACTCTGTTAGTATATGCAACGATATTAGCATTGAAAATTGGTTCGGAATACTAGCATGCCATATTTGTGGGCTACGATGTATGCTAATGTTAAATAATATATACTCTTAGACTATGTTGCTCTTTTGTGCTGCCACTGGTTTGCCGCGCAAGAGATTAGGTTTTATCAGATTTTGCTAGGTTAAAGCCTTCATGGTAATCTTACCTATTATAAATTGACTAGCGATTATTTTATGACATCTAACAATATCAATAATGTGTACTTAAGACTGATTGGATATTTATCTAGATACAAGAGTTTCGTTTTTATTGGATATATCGCAATGATATCTGCCGCGCTGATTAACTTGTTGTTACCGCAGGTAGTGAAAAATGCTATAGATCAAGGTCTTGCAGAGGGTAACATGGCTTCTATTTTGAGGTCGTCCTTATTAATATTGGTTATTGCAGTTGTTCGCGGTTTGGCAGCATTTGGTCAACGATATTGTGGAGAGTGGCTTACTTATCGAGTTGCTTATGATTTGCGCAAGGATTTCTTTGATGCTATTCAAGCCGTCCCTATTTCATTCCATGATGTAGCACATACTGGTGATTTGATGAGTAGAGCCACAAGTGATACTGCTGAGACCGAGAGATTTGTTGGGATGGGACTAATGGATTTAGGATCTGTGGTAATTCTAGCAGTTGGGGTTTGTGCGGCGATGTTTTTTGAAAGCTCTTATCTGGCATGGCTTTCAATTGGTCCAATATTGTTGGTGCTTGTATTAAGTGTTCGTTTTGCTGGGCGTGTAAGACCGATGTTTAAAGCTGTGCAAGAACAAATGGGTGTTCTGTCTACTAGAATGCAAGAAAGTATGACTGGAATCACTGTCGTGAAATCTTTTGCACGAGAAACACATGAGTTTGAAACTTTCGAGCTTGAGAATGAGTCTTGGTTTCGCAAACGCTATAGGGGTATTTTGGAGTGGGGAACTTATTGGCCATTGTTTGGTTTTGCTTTGGCTTCGAGCGTATTTATTTTGCTTTGGTTTGGTGGTCCTCAAACAATCGATGGAACCGTATCTGTGGGTAGTTTATTTGCAATGGTGTGGTATGTTTTGATGCTCAATGGCCCGTCCCAACGACTAGGTTTCCTAGTTAATCTAGCCGCTACAGCTGGAGCAAGCGCTACTAGAGTCTTTAGTGTAATAGATGCTCATGCGGAGGAGACAGATGCCTCTGGCAGCACTAAATTGGAACATGTTAAAGGTGAGGTAATATTTGATAATGTTTGTTTTGGTTACCGTCCTGATCATAATATTGTAAATGATATTAGCTTTAGTGTTTCTGCTGGTCAGACAGTGGCTCTAGTAGGTCCTACAGGTTCGGGTAAATCCACCATTATCAACCTGATACCACGTTTGTACAACACAACAGATGGTCGTATATTGATTGACAAGGTTGACGTCAATGATATGAGTCTCAAAGGTTTGCGCAAACATGTTGGTGCGGTGATGCAAGATATTTTTCTGTTTAGTACAACCATCAGAGAGAATATATCATATGGTGTTGAGGATGCTAGTGATGAAGAAATAGTTGAGGTGGCGAAAGCGGCTAATGCTCATGAGTTTATTATGAAATTCCGGGATGGATATAATACTCTTGTTGGTGAGAGAGGCGTGTCGTTGAGTGGAGGTCAAAAACAGCGTGTTGCTATAGCTCGTGCTCTTCTGAGAAACCCTGCAATTCTTTTGTTGGATGATTCCACTAGCAGTGTGGACACTGAAACTGAGTATCAAATTCAGCAGGCATTACGTATGTTAATGCGTGGGCGTACTACATTTATCATTGCTCATCGCTTGCTGACTTTGAAAGAGGCAGATCAGATAATTGTATTAGAAAGCGGCAATATTATTGAGCTTGGTACACACGAAGAATTGTTGGCTAATAAGGGGTCTTATCGTAATCTGTATGACTTGCAATTGCGCAGCCAGGAGGAATTTCAGCATTTTTCTGAGTAATGTCAAGTCAATAAGTGGAACTAGTAAAGTGTCAATACAATAAACAAAGAATGATTTAGTGAACATGACAAATTCAAAAAATTCTGCTGAAGATCGGCTAGCAGCCCGCTCAATTCATGGCGCCTCTGGCCGTAACTGGCTTTTTAGAAAAGGTGTAACAGCTGAAACTGCTGAAAGGCAACAACGCGAGAACAGACTCTCTCAGTTTCTGATAGAAGACGAGGATGAACTTCATGACAGCACGCGTGATGCTTCTTTATTAGCTCGATTAATATCTTACATAGGAGCATACCGTCTTAGAATAATCATTGCTGTCGGTCTTATGATTGGCACAGCTCTACTTGCCGTCGTTCGGCCTTGGTTGGTAGCTCAGGCTATTGACGAAGGAATCAGACTCGGTGATATGTATGCGTTAAGAACGTGGACTTGGCTTTTTATAGGGGCTGCATTAGGTGAATTAGTCTTTAATCGGGCTCGTATACTGATTATGGCCTATATTGGGACCAAAGTAGTATCTGACATGCGTACAAGTTTATTCCGCCATATGCATAATCTCTCGTTGAATTTTCATAATAACTATAGCGTAGGGAGGTTGATGAGTCGTTTGATCAGTGATGTAGGTGTGTTACAGGATTTTATTACATGGTGGTTCACCGGAGTTGCTAGATCAGTGTTCATATTGTTAGGGATTATCGTAGCCATGTTGATAATGAATTGGAGATTGGCGCTTGTTACATTTGCAATCCTTCCTTTGATGATTTTGTTGACGAACTATTGGCGCAAGCGTGTGCGAAGTGTATACCGTGCAGCTCGTCTGCGTTTGTC
Organism: Anaerolineales bacterium UBA3001; assembly: GCA_002346435.1. Taxonomy (GTDB): domain Bacteria; phylum Chloroflexota; class Anaerolineae; order Anaerolineales; family UBA11657; genus UBA11657. The sequence continues at coordinate 14,448 of DDZT01000079.1, read as the reverse complement.
TCTGATAAATGGTTATCTTAATGAAGCGATAACTGGTATACGTGTTACGAAGAGCTTCACTCGAGAAAAAAAGAACCAGAATCATTTCAAAGATTTAAATATGTCATACTTTGATGCCAATGCTGAGACAGCTCGACTAGCTGCTATTTTTTTTCCAGGAGTCGATTTAATGGGATCGCTTGCCACTGCGGTAGTAGTGGGTGTAGGTGGTTGGTTAGTACTGAATGATACATTAACGGCCGGTGTGTTAGTTGCATTCTTGATATATGTTGACCGATTCTTTGAGCCGATACGTGAAATGGCGGAACGTTACAATATATTCCAGGCAACCATGGCTGCTAGTGAACGGATATTTGGTCTTATGGATACGAATCCTGATCTACTAGATGCTGCTGATGCAGTTCAATTACCGTCTGGTTTAGGAAAAGTTGATATCGAAGACGTACATTTTGCTTATAAGAAAGGTGAACAGGTACTTAATGGTGTGACGATAAATGCCGATCCTGGTCAGACTATAGCATTGGTTGGTGAAACTGGAGCGGGTAAGAGCACTATTATTCGTCTTATAGCGCGGTTCTTCGAAGTGGTGGATGGGCGCATTTGTGTAGACGGTCATGACATACGAAAAGTTACTATGGGGAGTCTACGTTCCCAGATGGGAATTGTGCTGCAGGATACTTTTATATTTGGAGGCACCATCTATAGTAATATACGTTATGGACGCCTAGAGGCATCTGATCAGGAGGTCGAGCGCTGTGCTAAGGCCGTGGGTGTACACGAATTTGTTGAAGGACTACCTAACGGATATGACACAATTGTGGGCGAAAATGGTGTAAACCTTAGTATGGGTCAAAGGCAACTAATTTCATTTGCGCGAGCATTGCTTGCAGATCCTGTCATATTGATTTTGGATGAAGCTACCAGTAGTATTGACACTACACATGAAATGAAAATACAGGCTGCCTTGAAAGTGCTTTTAGATGGGCGAACATCTTTCGTAATTGCGCATCGTTTGAACACTATTGTAAATGCTGACCAAATTGTAGTGCTGGAAGATGGAAAAGTAATTGAGAATGGCTCACACCAAGATCTGCTAGCCATGAAAGGCAGCTATTACAATTTGTATACAATGCAATGGGCCAGCAATGTGTCTAACACCTAAATCATCGCTATATTTAGTCTTACAATAACACAAATAATTTAATCACGATTCGAGCTTAGCTTAAGCAATCCTTTAATTAGTTTAATTATCCTATATTCATCTTCTTGTTTTTCTCCTCATTACCCCTCTTTGGAGATCATGAAAGGAGTGCAAACTTGTAGTAGTTGCACTCCTTTCTTCCATTAATGTTGTATTTAGTTGATGGTTTTGAAATTTGATCTCTATAGTTATTTGAGATTGTTAGTTGGATTGATTACTAAATGCTTTCATCATATATAATAATGTTGTTGTAAATTGGAATCTAATCTTATTATCAACATGATACTAATTTGGTGGTGTACATATGACAATCCAGCATGACTCGGTTTGGAGAGCAAACGTAGAATCTAGGAGTGTATCAGTTAATAAACTCCCACAGTCTTGGCGAAAGTTAGGAGGACGTGCATTAATAGCTCGAATACTTCTGGATGAGGGTGTAGCTGGATGTGACCCAATGGGTCCTGACAATAAACTGATATGGTCAGTAGGTCTGCTAGTAGGCCATAAGGTTTCTTCATGTGATCGTATTTCACTCGGTGGTAAAAGCCCCCTTACTAATGGAATAAAAGAAAGTAATGCGGGGGGATCGACTGGGCTATTATTGTCACACCTTGGTATCAGAGCTTTTATTCTTGAAGGTCAGCCTACATCTGACGAATGGCAGGTGCTACGTATTGACGACAAAGGCGGAGTTTTTGAGTCTGCTGAAGACATAGTTGGATTAGGAGTGTATGATGCTTCTGAGAAGCTTATGCATAGGTATGGAAAGAAAGTGGGTATAACTTTGATTGGCCCCGGGGGTGAAATGGGTATGTGCTCCGCTGGTGTTCAGAATTTGGATAAAGACGGTGTGGCTTCTAGAATTTGCGCCCGTGGGGGATTAGGTGCTGTGATGGGTGCAAAAAGAGTCAAAGCAATTGTTATTGATGGTGCTAATGGTGAGAAACCTCCATTGGATAGCCCGGCTCTATTTAAGGATGCTCGCAAACATTACACGGAGAAATTGCTTGCTCATCCTCAGACTAAATCCTACAGTGATTATGGTACTGCAGCTATGGCTGCGATTTGTAATGGTTTCGGAGCACTACCAACGCGCAATTTTTCGTAAGGCCAGTTTGAACATGCGGAGGCAATTGGTGGAGAAACCATGCGTGAGCTTATGTTAGAGAGAGGGGGTGATAGTGACACGTCGCACGCTTGCATGTCAGGGTGCATTATTAGATGTTCCAATTGTTTTGCAAGTGCTACTGGCGAATTAATTGTATCTCCTGTAGAGTTTGAGACGATAGGGTTGGTAGGGTCCAATTTAGGTATAGATAATTTGGATGATATCGCTCGGTTAAATTGGGAGATCAATGACTTAGGACTTGACACAATTGAAGTAGGTGCCGCACTGGGAGTGGCTGCTGAGGGAGGTTTGCTTGAGTTTGGAGATGCGGACCGTGCCATGAAATTGCTGCATGAAATTCGCTCTGGAACCACATTGGGTAAGATACTTGGTAATGGTGTAGTTGCTACTGGGAGTCACCTTAACGTGGAGCGGGTTGCAGCTGTAAAGGGTCAAGCTATGTCTGCGTATGACCCTAGGGCTATTAAGGGCAATGGTGTGACGTATGCTACTTCTCCTCAGGGTGCTGATCACACTTGTGGCAATTGTATTAGGGCAGAAATTGACCATCTCTCTCCGGAAGGTCAGGTGGAAGTATCGCGGGATAATCAAATCAAGATGGCTGGTTATGATACTTTGGGTGCTTGTTTGTTTGGCGGGTTTGGTTTTGCAAGTGCTCCTGGTGCACTTAGAGACTTGATTAATGGTCGTTATGGATGGGGTGTAGATGACAATGTATTATATGATTTGGGCAAAATTACACTAGATCTCGAGATAGAATTCAATCATGCTGCCGGTTTTGGTCCTGAAGATAACAGGCTTCCCGATTGGATGCAGACTGAAAAACTGCCTCCTTTTGACACAGTGTTTGATGTTCCTAATGAGCAGCTAGATAGCATTTTTGACTGGTGATATCTGCTTATAGTTTACTTGTACTGGCCGTATTATCGCACTTTGGAATTACAATTTTGATGATAGTACTTACTCAATATTACTAATCTAATATGTCGAGCATAGTTAATAACCAAAACATAATCTGGACTGGCGAGAATCCCTATATAAGGCTTTTTGAAAGAGAATCTGGACGGGTTGTTACGTCTATTAGTTTATTTCGCATTGTCTATTCTGCGCAATATGGTAACGGTCATGCTCTGTTTTTGTTGAGCGATCTTGACGCTAACGGATTCAGTCCAAAGGATGACCATTGTTTTTGTTTGACCGACAACCTGGTTCTTGCCAATTGGCTAAAAGAAGAAGTCGTTATTGGATATACTGGATTTAGAGATATGCCTGATGAATATAGTGCGATGCCGATAATTCAAACCAAAGATTTTTGTTCCACAGGTGATCCTAGTCATTCATGGACTGAGACCGTTAAGGCAGAAGGTATTGAAATAGCACTAAGCTGGAACTCTCTTGAGACTCCGTTCTATGCAGAAATACCTTCGGCAGAGTGGCCCAATACTGTATGCACAGTATTGCAAGCATCTCGTAATGTAGATGTACTAATTAATGGTAAGAGTCCTAAGGGTAATATTAAGAATGAAGACTTTTATGGGAAATCGTCTACATCTTGTTGTTTGGCATTTTCTGAGACTTGGTTATCTGTCAAATAATAAGGTTGTGTCTACATAAGACAAACTTAAGTTAAGTATTTTTACATGTATTAGTGTCGCAGATTGATGTCTTCTGCTTTGGTCACATATACATAATAAGCGCCTAGTTGAGTTCCTTGGTTAGTGTTGAAATATGTTGTTAACCGGGTAGGACCTGCCTTAACAAAGAGCTGAAATTCTACACTATTTGCAACAGGGCTGACTTTTTCAATCAGTTCCCTATTCCCAACTACTATGCTAGCAGTGGTTATCATTAGCTCTTTGCCACCGTTATATAGGTCTATCTTCTCACCTGGAATCCCTGCTCTAATTGGTCTATCTTCTTCTTTAGGCCATCTTCTAAGTTCAAAAATATATTCAGCATCTTTCTTAATTGATATAGACCAGTATCCGTTGCACTCCAAACCTTTCCGTACTTGTCCCTGATTCCAAGCCTGTCTTTCACCGTGCCAATCATGACTTGTTAAGACGGTACACTTCTCTTTAGTGCTACCAATTATGATTGGACACTCTTCATCAAATCGGGTAGATACTAGACCCCACCATTTTTCATAGTGTTGTCTTAAATTATGTACTATGTCTTGATTCTGTAAGGAGACATCATATCTTTGCTCTGGATCCAGTTGCATATCATACAATTCTTTGCCATTTATCAGACGCCATTGCTGTGTCATGGTGGCACTTTGTTTCCATTTGATAGGTTGTTCAACCCGCTGCGAATCAGTCACTACTACCCGTTCCAGTGATGGTTTATTTTCCTCCCTAATAAAAGGTGCTAGGCTTATGCCATGAAACTTGCTGTCTTCAACTTGCGTTAGGCCACATAATTCTATTAGTGTCGGCAATAGATCTATGTTTGCTGATAGCTGTTCTATGTCACGTCCTTTAACTAGTTTGCCTTTAGGCCAATGTATGAACAATGGTACACGATGGCC
>DDZT01000079.1:0-9173 GCA_002346435.1 Anaerolineales bacterium UBA3001 | reverse complement strand
GTCATAAAGATCAAGATAGTATTTTCTTCGATGCCTAGATCACGTAATTTTGTTCTCAGTCTAGATATGTTTTCATCGATATTTGTGATCATTCCATAGAAACGAGAACGGAAATAGGGCACTTGCTGATGGTATTGATTACTGTAGATTGGTGGAACGCGGAAAGGACTGTGGGGAGCATTAGTCGATAGATAACATAAGAAAGGCCTATCGCTTTTGTCCTCTATAAATTTTAGTGCTTCATCAAACCAAACATCAGTGCAGTAACCTTTGAATGATTCTGGCATTCCGTTATGGAAATAAGTATCATCAAAATAGTCGTTTTCCCAGTAGTCTGGAGTTTGACTGATGCCACCACCGCCATGATAAAGCGCTTTTTCAAATCCTCGGTCATGTGGACGGAATGGGTAGTTGTCTCCTAGATGCCATTTTCCAAACATGCCTGTTCTGTAGCCATTCTCTCGGAAAATATCACCCATAGTAATCTCGGATTCTCGCAATAATGAACGTCCTCCAACAGTATGCCAGACGCCTGTGGAATTACAGTATCGGCCGGTCATGATTCCAGCTCTGGTTGGGGCGCAAGTTGGACCAACATGGAAGTTTGTAAATCTGACGCTCTGGCTATGTAGTTTGTCTAAGTGCGGGGTATTAATGATTGTATTGCCATGACAACCTAGATCACCATAGCCTTGATCGTCTGTGATCACAAATAACACATTTGGTTTGTCAGCAGTCGTCTGAGACATTATTGTAGTCTCATTAACTTATTTCAATCATCTTATGCATATCCAACTTGTCAACTACAAATGTAAGGTGTCCTGACTCATATTTAAAATTGATAGGCTGATCCTCAGGTACACATGTGACCTTATTAGGAGACTGATCCATTTGTAGCGATACGTTGATATCATATAATGGAACGATGTCTTCAATTACCTCAATCTCTCCTCGCATAATTGGGCTAGCATAAAGTAGATGTAAAACTAGGTGGTTGTTGTGAGTTTGTCTCATGAGGCTAGCGCGCCCTGCAGATTTTAGGTCTACTTCTAGTAGGGGATCCGTGTACACAAGTTTCAAGCAGTTGCTAAATAAGTCTCGATGTAGCTTCATGCCCATTTTCTCATATATTCTAAAGAGTGGTTGGGCAATATGAATAATCTTTCCTTTTTTAACTACAGATGGATGGTCAGACAATCTATCATATGGTGTATTCCGATGTCCGCAAAATTTTCCCACAGTGCGATTGAACTCGGGCGACCAAGTGTTTGCAAGTATTTTCGCATCTGTCACTTCAGTTGCTATTCCTGATTCGTATACTAAAAATGGTGACTTAATCAATCCGTCGCCCGACAACTGATGTGCTTCTATATACTCAATATCATTATGTGAACGTCCCTTATATGTTAGACCACAATCGATCGCGAACGAATCTTCTTCCCAATTAAGTCCACTATTGTTTGTCAGAATGAGTGCACCACCTTGTTGGATGAAGTTTTCCAGTTTAGATTTTAGAGTATGATCGATTAGGATTTCATCTGGAAGAATCAACAAACGATATTGGGAAAAATCCATGGTTTGGTCAATGATTTTAAATAATATTTGTTCTTGAAGTAGCATACTGCTTGCTCCAAGATCACTGGTAATAAAATCATTGTCTCCATGTAAAGCAGTTGCTGATAATATTGCTACATCTGCTACCATCGTAGTATTTTCTATCCACGATTCGCGTTGTTCAACATATTCATATGCTTCTCCAATTATTTTGTAAGTATCGTCATTCATTTTCCCGCGAGGGTCTAATTGGTCACCCACTAAGCATCTGCTTCCAAGAGAGATCATTTGTGCTACTTCATATTTGAGAGCAGTCGGGTTTTTGAAGCCACCAATTTCTCCCCATAGGGAATGGAATTTTCCTGTCTGACCAAGAAAATCGAAATCAGGAACATTAGTGAAATAGCGAGCAAAGGTAGGGAAGTAATTGTATCCCCAGTGACTGGTTGGTAGCGATTCTATTTCGTGGTGGGACCAGTAAGGATATAAATCATACCGTCCCATTTTATCTTTTCCGTTGTGATATATAGTTGCTTTAGGGTTGTTGCTCCATACTATGTCAGTTACACGTTTGAGGTAATTTTTGTAGACAATACGAGAGCACTCTACGCGATCCTCTTTATTCAAAGGATCAAGACCGTGCTCTTGCATAGTTTGTTGACACCAGTCACACGTGCATTCATGTTCATTTGTTATGTCGAAGAAAAATCCGCTGGGATTATATAATTCCGATATCTCCTTGGTAATAGGTACAACTATTTTTTCTAGGTAAGGGCTGTTTAGGCAAAGCATGTACCAGGTTGGACCAGTAGTCTTAGTATTCTGTGGGTGAGAGTGGTCCGGTCCCATCATTGAACCATCTACATTGCGAATTACCCACTCAGGGTGCTCACGGGAGGCTTTATCATTCCAGCGTACAGTTATATAAACAGGCATATTGATTTTGGCTTTCTTTCCAGCTTTCAGCATTCGGCCTAGTAGGTCAGTCTTTAGATTAGGATGCGCCATATCTGTTTTGGTTGGGTAATAAGCCCATCCATGATGGCAAGTGGCGAAAACGGTGATTGAGTTTACTCTACCGATTTCAAGGGCTTTAATAAATTGCTCTTCATTAAATTCTGCACCTACGTCTTCACAATACTCCGATGTGTGAAAATCTAGATGGACTTGACGAAAGCGAAGTTTTGGAAAATTAGCGGTCATTATTAGTCACCTTAATTGTTATTTATAATATAGATGATCGGTATAGCGATCATCTATATTTCAGTGGCAATATACATTATGTTTGACAAGCAATACAACTCATGGTACATTTTCAAATGCATCGTCGATTTTAGCATATTTGAGGTTCAGCAAGCACGATAAACAAACAAATAAGATTGAATTTCTTTCGTATATTGGATTAACCTGATCACAAAAATACATTTGACTTTTTAATTTGGGTATTATTATGATTTACTTGTAGTAAGAAGTCTTTGAATGTCAAGCAACAAGATTTATTATAGGGAGGAGATAAATGAAGAAAATAACCTATTTTTCAGTTAGTTTACTAGCTGTAATTGGTTTATTGCTTTCATCTTGTCAACCACAGGTTGTTGTAGAGGAAAAAGTGGTTATACAGGAAAAGGAAGTGATAAAAGAAGTAGAAGTTGAAGTTGAGAAGGAAGTAGTTAAAGAAGTAGAGAAACCTGTCACAGAATATGTAGAAGTTGAAGTTGAGAAAGCTGGGGCAGTTCAAACAGGTAATGAGGGTCCATATCCAGTACAGTATGTTAATGCCGAAGCAGCTGGTGTGACTATTGATAGCTACAGTGGTAATCCTCTATTTTCTGATTTGCCTCCTGTGGCGGATCGTCTACCTACAGAACCAGCAGTTGTATGGAACTTGGATACGATTGGTTCATACGGTGGAGAGCTAGCGGGACCAACAACTAATCCTAGTTGTTGTGGATGGGACGTGTTAGAAATGCGTCTCCAGAGACTACTGATGATCGATACTGATCTTTCAACTCCTATTCCTAATATTGCTAAAGGGTGGGAAGTTTCTGATGATAATACTACTTTCACTTTCCATTTGCGTGAGGGACACAAGTTTTCCGATGGTCAACCATTTACTTGTAGGGACTTTGAGTTCTACCACAATGATGTGTTGGCAAATACAGAACTTACCGCTGCTCCAGCCGGAACTTGGACTGCAGGCGGTGAACTCGTGGACTTCAAGTGCGTAGATGAGACAACTGTTCAATATACATTTGCGGAGGCAAAACCAACATTTTTGCTTGCATTAGCAGCTGAGGTAGGCAATCGTGGTTTCCGTCCGGCACATTACTTTGAGCAGATGCACATTGATTACAATGCTGATGCCAACAAGAAGGCAGAGGATGCTGGGTATGAAAACTGGGTTCAGATGTTTAATGCCCATATGTCACCTTATAACTTTACTTGGAATTTAGGTTCCGAGATAGATCCGGGTGCACCAACACTCAACACACATGTGTTCGACTCTGAAGATGATTTTGGTAACAAGTTATATACAGCCAATCCATATTTCTTCAAGGTTGATACAGCTGGTAATCAGTTGCCGTATACAGACAGCTTGAGACGAATCCTTGTAGAAGATTTGGAAGTACAAGATCTTAAAGCTATAGCTGGTGAATATACCCATTTCGGTTGGGGTAAGCTGACCAGTTACCCAACATACCGTGCTAACGAAGAAGCTGGCGGGTATCGTACTGCATTGGCAACATACAATCGCGGTAATGAATACAGCTTTATCTTCAATCTAACTCATCCAGATCCATACTTGAAGGAACTGTTTAATGATATACGTTGGCGCCAGGCAATGTCTATGGCTATCAACAGAGACGAGATCAATGAGCTCGTATACTTCGGTCTGGCTACGGCTTCGCAAGCAGCTCCTACACCGGATTCTATGTTCTTTGAGGATTGGATGGCAGATTACTATGCCAATTATGACGTAGATGCAGCTAACGCGTTGTTGGATGAACTCGGTCTTGATCAGCGGGATGCTGACGGGTATCGTTTGCGATCAACTGGAGAGCCACTCTTCATCAATTACCAAGCATCTGTACCAGAGGAAGCTTGGCTAAAGATTGCTGAGTTGGTTACGAGTTATTGGCAGGCTGTAGGTGTAAATGTGCAGTTCAAGCTTATCGAGATTGGTTTGTATAGTGAACTGCGTAACCAGGGTGAACATGATGTTGCCTCATGGGGATTGGATATTGTTGATATTGGAGAGTATTCCAATGGTGCCACTAATCTAAGACCAAATTGGGGTGCTAGGGCTGGAGCTGTGCAATGGCAGAAGTGGTTCAATACTGATGGAGCTGAAGGTGAAGAGCCCCCTGAAGACGTAAAAAAGATGAACGAGGCGTTTGACAACTGGGGTAAATCGGCTTTTGGTTCTGATGATTACAAGAAGTATGGTAAGGAAGCATACGATTTGTCTTTCAAGGGTTTATACCAGATAGGCACCATTCAATTGCCTCCACAACCACTGTTGTTTGCATCTGACCTTATGAACACGCCACCTAACAACACCACAGGTAAGTGGAGTTGGAGTTATAGGCAATGGCAAATGTTCATGCCTGAGACTTGGTACTTTGCTACTGAGTAGTGAGTTGAAGTTGTTAGATAACTTTAGCTAGTTGTTGATACAAACACATGGCGCACAAGAGAGACTTCTTGTGCGCCATGTTGCTTTAGAGACTGCTCTAATTGTTGCAATTCAGTAAGAAAACCAAGATAATACTTTTAATTTTCATACGTAAATATTGATCTTAATGTATACCATAGGTGGAAAATGACCATGAAAACATTGTCTCGCTCTGATATTATCATGACACGCCCAGGTAGTATGGAAGAGTATCAGCGGTTTCCTGCTACAATGCTAGGCTGGGGCTTATTACCTGAACCAGATAGATGTGGATTGCCACCACTTGAAGAGTGCATGAGGCGAGTAGAGGAAGCACGCTTGTGTGGCATGAAGTTCCAGGGTCGTGTGGAATTTGATGCTGATTGGATGGGGATGATTGATTATGATCCTCATTTTATGGAAGCTGTCTGTTTAGATCTTGACGGTCAACCAATTGTGACTTGGTGGGCTCATCTTTACAGAGGACATCCGCCTTACAACTACTGTACTAATTCACCCCGTTACTTGGAATATCTTCTCTATCAAGTCGAGCAGGTGGTAGGTTGTGGGTCCGATATGATTATGTTGGATTGTGTAATCCCCAGCATTACTACAGTTGCAAAGGGTGGTTGTTTTTGTGCAACATGTAAAGCAGGATTTAGTAAATACTTGAAGGAAATCTATTCTGCAGAGCATCTACTTAGTATTGGTATTCACGATATAGATGATTTTGACTATCAGAATTATCTTAAAAACAAAAATGTGACACTAGAGCACTTTATTACAGCAAGTATAGGGAACGATAAAAATAGTGTTTCTTTACTTTCTGAATTTTTGGATTTTCAGTATCAAGGAGCATCAAATTGTTTCAGGGAACTGCGTACTTATGCATATGAACTCAAAGGAGAACCAATTGCCTTCAGTACTAATGCTCCATATGCTCATCCAATCCATAGTTTCTCTATAGAACATATGGATTATTACACTAGGGAAATAAGGTATTTGCCGCCTAAGAATCAAATCTTTCCTAGTAGAGCTTGGTTTGAATTCAAGGTGGCTGAAAGCTTTGGAAAGTTTATTGCCTGTACTGCTTGTCCAGGTGACTTTATACCTATTGAAGAGCAAGAAATACCGGGATTTTGTAGATTGTGGATTGCACATGCATTTGCTAGCGGACATAATTTTATGGTTCCGAGCAGGATGTGGACGCGTAGGGTAGCGAATCAGCCAGATGGTTGGTATGTTAGTAATCATGGCGATTACGAACCTATATATGAATTTGTAAGTAGTAATAGTGAACTAATTGAAGACTATGAAGCTGTTGGTCAAGTTGCTGTTGTCATAGATTACACGGAATTCATGGGTTTGTTATGGAACTCAACTCAGGGTATAGCTGATGCAGCCACCCCTAAGCTTGACAATATAGCAGGTCAAATCGATTACCAGGGTGTGTGCACCTATTTAGCGCTAAATAACATACCATTTCGTTTAGTCTTTGCAGGTAATACTTGGTTTGAAGATCAAGTCGCTGCACATGATTTTCAGCAATATTCAAGAATACTCAGGCTAGTTAGTGGTGATAACAACAGTATAGATGACCAATTAAGTCGATATAGTCAACTTATAACTGATTGGACGGGCGATATGGAGACCCTATTAGTAGATTATGAGAAGTCCATAAAGGTAATTGGAGCAGACAATATACTAGCTTTACCACGTTACAAGGCAAAAGATAGTGATGCTCCTGTTGTGATCCATTTATTGAACCTAAACTATGAGACAAGTACAGATAGTAGTGGACCGACAACAAACTTCAAAATAGAAATAAATACATCATTATTTGGTAGAGATTTTTCAGATGCAAGTCTTATTGCTTTAGGAACTGATGGAGACACAGTTTGTGAACTAGTTAAATCTAAGAATAGTATTCGAGTGACTGTGCCAAGTTTGGATATGTGGGGAATCTTACGATTGGAATAGACTAAAGTGGTAAAGTGTACACCTATACGTAAGGCTTGAGTAAAGATATTGGTATTGAGGGTAATGTTTACAAAATGTCATTACAACCAATATATTGCCAAATTAGGTTAAGTCAATTGGGTTGAAACTATGTCAAAGACACCAAATGTGGTACTTATATTGACTGATGACCAGGGTTATGGAGATATTGCCTGCCATGGAAACTCGGTGCTTAATACTCCAAATTTAGACCATATGTACAGCAATTCTGTTCGACTTACCGATTTTCATGTTGATCCTATGTGTTCTCCATCTCGTGCAGCTCTTTTGACAGGACGTTACTCTGCCCGGACTGGCGTGTGGAGCACACTCACTGGGCGTTATATTATGCGTGAAGATGAGAACACATTAGCTGAGGTGTTTAATTCATCTGGTTATCGTACTGGTATGTTTGGCAAATGGCATCTAGGAGATAATTATCCGTATAGGCCTCAGGATCGTGGTTTTCATGATGTTCTAACGTTTGGCGCGGGTGTTGTAGGGGAAATACCTGATTATTGGAACAACAATTATTTTGAAGCACAATACTTGCGTAATGGTATATATGAGCGATTTGACAAGTATTGCACAGACGTTTGGTTCGATGAGGCGATTAACTTTATAAAGGATAGTGAGTCGCAGCCCTTCTTCTGTTACATTTCAACTAATGCCCCGCATGGACCTTTCAACGTTCACTCCGATTATAGTAAACCGTACCAGGACCTAGGTGTTTCATATGACCGTGCAAGATTCTATGGCATGATCACGAATATCGACCATAATATTGGTAAATTACATCGAAATCTTGTAGAACTTGGAATAGAAGATAACACTATCGTTATTTTCTTGGGCGATAACGGTACATCCGCAGGTGCATCAGTGGATGAAGAAGGATTCTGTATAGATGGTTACAATGCAGGTATGCGTGGTGTGAAATGCTGGGCGTATGACGGTGGACATAGAAATAGCTGCTTCATTCGCTATCCTGCGGGAGGATTAACCAGTGGCCGTGAAATAAATTCTGTAACTGCTCATTTTGATCTAATGCCTACACTGATAAGTATGTGTGACCTTAAGTATCCGGACGGAGTCTCATTTGATGGTATTAATTTGTCCCCGCAGCTTATGGATGGGAAACCTGGGGACAACGAGCGAATATTGTTTGTGCATAATCAACAATTGGATCACCCAAAAAAACACAAAGATCTGGAAGTGATTATGGGATCATGGAGACTAGTGATTACTGAGCAATGGGGGTTAGGATTGCGAGAATTATTCAATGTGGATATAGATCCGGGGCAATCTTGCAATTTATTTGAACAATATCCTGAGGTTACATCTAAGCTACTCAAAGAGTACGATATGTGGTGGAACGATATTTCGGTTAGGTTTGATGAATATTCCGATATCGTAATTGGATCAGGTCCTGAAGAGCATACTAAACTCACCTGTCATTCCTGGCATGGAAAAAAAGGCTTGTATAGTCAGGTACATGTACGCGAGGGAATGCAAGATAATGGATATTGGGCAATACGTGCAGAAAGGAATGGATTATATAAGTTTGAATTGAGGCGTTGGCCAATTGAATTGCAGATACCCATATGTGAAGGTTTACCAGCTGTTACTGGTATTCCCTTTGTGGATGATGTGCCTGCTGGGGTACCATTGGCAATAACAGGTGCTAGTATACAGATTGGTGATTACAAACAAAATACTAATGTTGATACAGATGATCATTCAGCGGTTTTTCATTGTAATCTACAATCAGGATCTAACAGGTTGCAAACCTGGTTCACTGGTGAATCTGAGGACGAAATGGGTGCCTACTATGTTTACGGTTCGCTCGTTAAATAAACTAGTATCCAGGCAATATCATAAGCGTTTTGTCATAGTAACTGCAAATATGAATGAGATTCTCTTATATCTCAATAGTAAGGAGGACAATGTAATATGCAATTAGAAAACA
>DDZT01000007.1 GCA_002346435.1 Anaerolineales bacterium UBA3001 | reverse complement strand
TGGTACGGCGGTATTCACAAGTGGGAGTGGAGTGAATAACAAATATAGTAAATATATTTGATAACTATATGAAGAATGTCTGTAGTCACCTCATGTTAGAAAGCAAAGAGTGTGGCTGCAGACATTCGTTTTTAAGAAGCGTGTATGGATGTGGTCGTATTATTGATAAAAAGTTGCCAAGTAAGAGTGTGAATGGTATGGAGTCAGAATAACATGCTAACCCTAGTTGTAAGACGATTGTTGCAGGCAATTCCGTTAATATTGATCATTTCGTTTGTTGGTTTCCTTGTTATACAGGCTACTGGAGATCCTCTCGCTGCTTTTACTGTCGAAGCTGATCTTACAGCTGACGATATACAACGCCTTAAAGCAAAGTATGGTTTGGATAAACCGAAGCCTATCCAGTATCTTAATTGGTTGAAGCATATGCTCACCGGTGATTGGGGTTTCTCATACTATACGCGTGAACCCGTAGCAGAGATGGTGTTAAGTCGATTGCCCAATACTCTTATACTCATGGGCTTTTCATATGTAGCTATATTAATTTTAGGGGTAACTCTAGGCGTTCTTAGTGCCGTATACCAATATTCTATATTTGACCATATTGTGACCGGTATAAGTTTTCTGGGTATTGCAGCGCCGTCGTTTTGGCTAGCTTTAATGCTCATATATTTGTTTGCCGTGCAATTTATGCAATGGGGTCTTCCGAGCTTGCCAGTGTCAGGCATGTTTGAATTTGAAGTGGGAAAAACATTTTGGCAGGTGGTTACGCATGTGATTCTTCCAGCTACGGCTCTGGCTACTGTCGTTACTGCTAGATATATCAGATTTGTGCGGGCTGAAATGTTGGAGAAGATTAACATGGATTTTGTCCGTACGGCTCGCGCTAAGGGTATTTCGAGAACTACTGTTTTGTTTAAGCATGTTTTGCCAAATGCACTATTACCGCTTATTACCCTGATAGGTCTGGATATACCTAACTTTATGTCTGGCACTATAGTCATAGAAACGGTGTTTTCATGGCCTGGTATGGGCCGGTTATTTTGGTCAGCTGCTGAAAGAACTGACATTCCAGTATTAATGGCAACAATGATGTTGGTGGCTGTGTTGACTGTTTCAACTCAGTTGTTGGCGGATTTGTTCTATGGGTTGGTTGATCCAAGAATTTCGTATGACCGGGACTGAAGTTGGTTTAGTCGTATTAACGATCAGGCGTTGGTAAGCTAATTATTTGTGAAGAGCGTAATTATATGAGCGAAAATGTAATGGCAACTTCTTATGACAAATCCAAAGTTGGAGATGATACTGTACGTACGATTTGGGACCTCTTTCTCAGGAGATTTAAGCGCCATAAGCCAGCAAATATATCTCTGGCAATACTAGTTGTCTTGGCTGCAATCTGTTACAGCTCACCGTTATTTATTGAAGAGGATGATGTGCATCGTATAGATGTTAAAATGATGCGAAAGCCCCCGTCTGCTGAGCATCTTCTAGGAACGGACGATGTTGGGCGCGATATGTTGTTGCGACTTATATATGGAGGAATCATCTCACTTAGAATAGGTGTTCTTGCTGCGGCTATCGGTGTTACTATCGGTGTTGCTGTTGGTACTGTAGCGGGATATTTTGGGGGTTTCATAGATAACATACTTATGCGGGTAGCAGAGGCGCTACTTAGTATTCCTCAACTATTTATTCTTATTGTTCTATCCCGCGTATTGGGTACCAGTGTTTTAATCATCACCACAGTGATCGGAGTATTATCGTGGATGAGGATTAGCCGTTTGGTCAGAGCTAATGTTTTGTCGTTAAGGGAGCGTGATTATGTTACTGCTGCAAGGGCACAGGGTGCACCTGTATCCAGAATACTTATGCGGCACATTGTGCCGAACACACTAGCTCCTATTGTTGTCGCAGGTACATTGCAGGTTGGTAGAGCTATAGTCTTGGAAGCTTCACTGAGCTTTTTGGGGATGGGCGTCCAACCTCCAACAGCTACTTGGGGTAGTATGCTGAACCGTGCTCAAGCTTATCTGACGACTGCGCCATGGATTGCTATAGCTCCTGGAGTAGCGATACTTGTTGTAGTTCTGTGTGTTAACTTTCTCGGTGATGGTTTGCGAGATGCTCTTGATCCACAGTCATATCGATAATTTATTGTGAAATTGTGTGCTAATGTAAATGAGCACATGTTAATGTTGGACCAAAATCTAATTGTAGTAGCACCTAAGGAGAATGAGCATGGAATTGTACTTAGCAGATAATCTTATAGATGGCACTGGTGAAAAGCCAAAAACCAATGTAGAGATATTAGTGGATGGAGGTCGTATAAAGGAAGTAGTTCCGGCTGGTTCGGTTCCTAGACCAAGTGATATCGAAGTATATTCGTTGCCGGGTGCTACAGTGTTACCAGGGTTTATTGATGTGCATACTCATCTGATGTTTGGTGCTGGAGCCCGTTCATACGAGGACGTAATAAATAATGATTCTGATGACCTAATGATTATAAGGGGTTCTCGTAATGCATATTTGCATTTGCGAGCGGGCGTGACAATGCTTAGAGATTGTGGAGCTCGTAATAAGGTGACTTTCGCAATTCGAGAAGCAGCTAATGCAGGTATTATTCTATCTCCTAGAATTCACATTAGCGGTCGACCTTTGACAATTACGGGGGGTCATTTCTGGTGGTGTAATGAAGAGGCCGATGGCGTTGAGGGGGTTCGAGCAGCTACTCGTAAACTTCTTAAAGAAGGCGTGGATTTCATCAAGATTATGGCTAGTGGTGGAGGAACCCAGGGTACTGATTCTACTCGAGCCTCTTATACTGTTGAAGAAATGGCAGCAGCTACATTCGAAGCACATCAGGTTGGAAAAAAAGCTACTGCGCATACTCTGGCAGCTGAATCGGTGGAGCGAGCTGTTGAGGCCGGTCTTGATCAAATTGAACACTTCAATTTTTTGCATCCGGATGGATCAAGAATATGGGATCAGGTAGTTGCGGACAAGATTGTACAGAACGGCATGGTTTTAAGTCCGACCATACAGACTGGCTATCGGCAGATTGAAAAACTGCAGACGAAAGCCGCAGCAGAAGATGAAATTCTTACTGAACTAGAGGAAAAGCAACTAGCAGCTGGATTGTACAAATTGGAAACAAAACTAGAATTCATAAGCAGGTTCAAAGAAATGGGAGCGCCAATAGTTGCCGGTACGGATGCCATTTCAGTTTTTGGTGATTATGCTGTAGGTCTTGAGTTATTCCATAGGGCCGGTTTGTCGCCAATGGAAGTGATAATATCTGCGACGAGTTTAGCAGCCAAGGCTATTGGAGTAGAAGATGAGCTTGGTACAGTCAAGCCAGGTATGCTAGCAGATTTTATATATCTAGATGGAGATCCGTTAGAAAATGTGCAAAAGCTCAATAATGTAGAGACTGTAGTGCTTAATGGTAAAGTAGTTGTAGATAAGCGATTGGATATGGCCGTAGGTCTTCCGGCTTTGGCTGATGGTGATGTCAAGATGTCGCCTATCGTGTAGTTCTATTAGTACTGAAGCCGATTAAACGAGATGTAAACAAAAAATGTATAAGCCAAAAACCTAACAATTAAGGAGGTATTTTTATGGCTAAGGAAGTTGTACCAGGTAATCCCGGAGCACCATTTGCAAAAGCAATCAAAGTAAACGGTTTGATGTTTACTTCAGGTAACTGCGCTGCTGGAGATGGAATTCAAGCACAAACAAGACAAGTATTGTCTAACCTTGAAGAAATACTGCAAGCTGAGGGATCTTCCCTCAAGGATGTAGTCAAGGCTACTGTTTATTTGACAAATATGGCTGATTTTAGTGCGATGAATGAAACGTACGTTGAGATTTTTGGTGATGATCGTCCAGCACGCACTACTGTTGGAGTAAAAGAATTGGCCCGTGATGATTTTTTGATAGAGATTGATCTAGTTGTTGCTCTTTGATAGTAACTGAATGGTTTAGTTTTAAGTATCGAGGGAGTTAAATGATGACTAACCGAAAAAAAGTACATGATGTCATTAAAAAATCTAAGGACAAGCATTTAGCACGAGTTAGAGAATATATGGCACAGCCTAGTGTTAGCAGGGAGGATGAGGCTGGTGTTAAAGCTTGTGCAGAATTGTTAAAGGGGTACTTCTTAGAACTTGGTTGTCAGGAAGCGGAAGTTGCGGAGACGCCGCGCCTGCCATCGGTCTGGGCTCATTATGATGCCGGTGCCCCCAAAACTCTGGCAGTCTACGGATATTTTGATACCAACCTTGTTGGGACTGGTTGGACTCATGACCCTTATGATGTTGTCTTGGCTGAACACAAACCTTTTAAGGAAGTGGTATATGGTTGTGGGGCAGGATCTAAGGGGGGTTTTGCAGGATTCTTGAATGCACTACAATCCATCATTGAAGTTGAAGGAACACTGCCTGTTAATCTAATGTTTCTGATTGAAGGGGAAGAATTTCTTGGCAGTGGCAACATACCTATCCTTATAGAGCGCTATAGAGATAAACTGGAGACTGCTGATGGCTTAGTTTGGAATGGTCCGGCACAGAACGCTATAGGCGACGTGTCTCTATCATTAGGAAATAAAGGTTGTTTGCACATTGAGCTTCAGTGTACTGGCGATAGTTGGGGACGCGGTCCTCAGGGAGGCACTACACATTCATCTACTATGGGTGTAGTTGATCATCCAGTATGGAGACTTGTGCACGCTTTGAGTACTCTTTATGATCCAGAAACTAACAAAGTTTTAGTAGAGGGGTTTTATGATGATCTCAGAGAGCCTAATGAAGACGAGTTATTACTAGTGGATAAAATTATTGATCGGTTTGCAGGGCAGGAAGCAAGTGCTGGAGCTTTGGTTGGTAACTCTGACAGGATCAAACATTTTAGGGATGATATGGACGGACGAGATGCATTTATGAGTTACTGTTTCCAACCTACAATGAACATCAATGGTCTAAGAGGAGGTTTCACTGGGCCTGGAACTACTTTGTGGACTTTGCCCAATGAGGCTTACTGTACTATTGATCACCGTATACCACCAGATTTAGATCCTGATGACCTGAGTAAAAAAATCAGAGCGCATTTAGATGCGCATGGATACAGTGATATTGGTATCGAGGTGTTGATGAATGTGACATCTTCCACGCTTAGTGTTCAGGACCCATTGGCAAAAGCTGGCATAAGAGTATTAGAAGACTGGGGTATTGAGCCCGTGATTTGGCCTCGTAAAGGGGCAAGTGGTCCGCCAGGATATTTCAGCACATTATTGGGTCTCAATGTTTTAAGTTCTACAGGGATAGGTCATGCAACAGGTCACGGCTCTCCTGATGAGTTTTTGGTGATAGAGGGTGACGGCAAAGTGGGTGGATTAATAGAGTTGGAGCAATCATACGTTGATCTTCTTTATAGTTATGCTCACTATCCAAATGAGTATTGATGATTCAAATTGATACTTGAGCTTAGTGGACCTACGTTGATTATTGATGTATTTTAGTGAGATGTTGAGAGGTTACTAATATGACTAACATAGAACCGTATGTAGAGGTGGTTGGACCTAGTTCAGATGAAAATAGCGTCATTGTCATTAATGCGCCACGCTTGTTTGATGGGAATGGCAATTTCTACGAAAATGGTGCTAGTGTTTGGATAGAAGGTTCAGTTATCAAAGCTATTTATGATGATGGGTCGCCTGACCCAGGGCCTGGTGCGCAAGTAATGGAGTTTGAGGATAGTTGTATATTGCCAGGCCTAATGGATTCCCATGTCCACTTGATGTATGGTACAGCTGGTCGCATGAGTGGACCAAGGTCATACGATGATGTAAATGATATGGATAGTGATGCGTTAATGTTGCTGCGCACAGTTCGAAATGGTTATCGTCATGCTCTTAGGTCGGGTGTCACTACTATGCGTGATGCTGGCGCAAGAAATAGAATAACATTCGACTTAAAAGAAGGTATAAGTGCTGGTTTATTTCGCGGTTTTCCAAATTTGCATGCGTGTGGTAGAAGTATCACAATTACTGGAGGCCATTTTCATTTTTGTCATGAAGAGGCTGATGGGGTTGAAGAGTGTCGTAAGGCAGTAAGAAAGTTAGTCAAAGAAGGTGCTGATTTCATAAAGATAATGGGTTCCGGGGGTGGGACCTATGTGACCGATAATCGCAGGCCTTCTTTTGATGTCGAAGAGCTAAAAGCGATTGTAAATGAAACCCACCGACATGGAAAGTCCTGCACTGTGCACTGTATTGCGACTAAGTCGATCGAGAATGCGCTTGATGCTGGGGTTGATTGTATCGAACATTATGAATTTGTCGAATTCGATTACAAGCGACGATTGGACCCTCGAATTGGTGAGCGCATGATAGAGCAAAATGTGTATCTTAGTCCAACTATCCAAACTGGATACAGAAAATTAGAGCAAATGCGTATGTTGGCTGAAGAGCGACCGTTGACTCAGGCAGAAATAGACCAAATGGCATTTTATGAATGGAAGCAAGAAGGCCAGGTATATATAACAGGTAAGTTGTATGAGATGGGTGCTACAAAGTTTCTAATGGGTACAGATGCTATTGCTGAATTTGGAGATTATGGGATTGGACTCAAGCTAATGGTAGATGGAGGTCTTTCAAATGAGGCAGCATTGTTTGCGGCAACGCGAAACACTGCTGAAGCACTTGGAATCATGGAAAATGCAGGCACTCTAGAAGTTGGTAAGGATGCTGATATTACTGTAGTGGATGGAAATCCAATGAATGATATAGAGGATGTCCAGAAGGTAGCTCAAGTGATCAAGTCCGGGTTTCCTTTACCTATGGATGGATTAGGACTGTTCCCACATGGTCCTGGGGGTGCGGTAGTTAAAGGCAGGCCATTACCGAAAAATCCAGTGGTGATAAAAAACCGATAGGCTACCTTTGTGTAGTGTCAGCAGTATTAGATTTAGTTCTATAGGTAAAAGTCTTAGACAATATAACTATTGTGGACAGTGAAAACATTTCTAATGGGGTGGTCTCAAGTCCTCACTATCTAGCTACTCAAGTGGGTGTAAATGTATTGGTCGATGGCGGCAATGCTTTTGATGCAGCTGTAGGCATTTCGTTGGCCATTGGGGTGGTTCAGCCATATCACTCCGGTATTGGTGGTGGTGGGTCCATTACTTTTTTGTCTAAGAAAGGACTTACTGGCTGCTATCAAGGACGTGGTAGTGCGCCTGCATCGCTAGACCGAGCCCGGTTTTTAGATGATGATGGATTGCCGGACTATGTTGCCGCTAGAAGTGGTCCAGTTGCTTGTGTGGTTCCCTCGTTGGTTCAAACTCTCAAGATGATGCATCATGATTATGGAATATTGGGTTGGAAGAGAATTGTAGAATCTGTCGTCCCATTAGCTAGCGAAGGGTTTTTGGCAGATAGTTTTTTAGCTATGCGGTCGGGAGATGCTGATGCAAGAAGGAAGATTGATTCCCACAAAAGTTCAGATTTGTTTGCAGATGTTGTTCATGAGGGACATCATATATTACAACCTGAAATGGCTACTTCATTAGGCAGGATTGCGGCCGATCATAATGATGTTAGGAATGGTTCGATTGCACAGGCGTTAAGTGGGTTGGTTCAACAAATGGGCGGAGTGCTATCTTTAGCTGATTTAGAGGATTATCAGCCATTTAAACAGCAGTTGGTTGAAGGTAAGTATAGGCAATGGCGTATTCTTGCTCCGGCAACACCTACTATTGGAGCTTTGCAGGTATTATTATCTTTACAAATACTACAAAAGTTTCAGTTAAGTGACTGCTTATATGGTTCCTCTCAACATTTGCATCTTGTTGCTGAGGCCTTGAAATTATCGTTCGTGGCCCGAGGTAGTTTGGACAGTGAGGGTGATGCAGTGTCTTTAGGAGAATATGATAAGGCGGTCCAAATGGCAGAGTGTATTAAGAATGATAGAGCCTTGGATGTCGATAGGGCGTACGAACAATATGATAACGAAAGTTGTACAAGCCACTTTAGCGTAGCTGATCACGAAGGCAATGTTGTTTCTCAGACTCAAACCATAGGAGGTATTTTTGGTTCTGGAGTGATTGATCCTGTAAGTGGCATTGTTATAAATAACCTGATAGGTGATTTTAGCTTACGGAAGGGAGATGTCACTACTCAAGGAATCCGTTATGGAAATTACAATTTGTGTGCTCCTTGTTTAGAGCCTGCTAGTAGTCAAAGTCCAATAATAGCAATCAACCAGAATGATGGACAGGTTTTGGCAGTAGGTGCGGCAGGTGGGCCTAAGATAGTAAGTGCAGTTGTTCAAGCTCTTGTTAATTTTATAGACTTTGGTTTGGGAATAAAGGCTAGTGTTGATGCACCTAGGCTGCATTGTCATGGTCAGCAAGTTGAAGTGGAATCAGGTATATCTTTAGGCGCACAGTCGCAGTTGCGTGATATGGGTCATGATGTTGTAATGGAAGAAAGAATTGCATTGTTGCAGATGATATATAAGTCGGCGTCTGGATGGGAGGGTGCGTCTGATCCGAGAGGTCCAGGAAGGGCGAGCGTATTGATAGAAGAAGATGGTCATATAGTGACTAGGGATTTTGGTTATTCAAATACACAAGTATAAAAAGGAAAATAATTATGAGTAAAGATAGAATGTGGGAACAATTGAATGAACGGGTGGGGGAAATGATATATACATTTCCTGGTGTCGCAGGTTGCAGCGTAAAAAGTATGGTAGATGGTAATTCACTTTCGGTTAATGGTGATGTAGAATTTCCTATAGCATCAACTATGAAGATACCGATTTTGTTACAACTTCTTATGCGTGACGAGAATGGCGAACTTGATATCAATGAGTTAGTAGATATTACTCCTGAAATGATTTATCCAGGTAGTGGAGTTATATCATATTTAGAAGGTCCAGTTAAGCTGAGCATACTGGATATTGCTATATTAATGATCATTGTTTCAGATAATACATCCACTAATCTTTGTATAGATTATGCGGGCATTGAAGAAACTAATGACATGTTACGTTCACTTGGTGTAGACAATATTACATTGCGTAGAAAGATGCAAGATACTGAAGCAGTTATAGCCAATAAAGAGAATGTGGGTACTCCTGACGATTGTGTACTTCTGTTGGAACATTTATACAACGATAGACCTAGTAAAAAGTCTTCTGAGAAATGTTTATCAATTCTAAGGAAAACTAAGAAAAGTCTTCTTAATCGTATTATTCCTCCTGATGTGCCTTTGGCTAATAAGCCAGGTGGTATGGCGCAGGTTAGATGTGATGCAGGTATAGTGTATCTCGCCAGATATCCATATGCAGTGTCTATTCAGACCAGTTTTGCTGAGATTGGTCCTGAAGAACAAGAGAATTACATAGTTGATCTGGGTCTAATGATTCACAGTGTTATGTCAACTCTGAATTCCTCTAATGATTATGGTCAGGGCATATCGCTCTTGAATCGTGTTGCTTGATCGTTGGTGTGTTGAGGCGTTGATAAATTGTGTTTCAGATAGTTTGTATACGTAAAATAAGTACGTGTGAGGAAGTAATATGGCAGTTGATTTAATCGAGACTTCAATAATCGAGTTGCAGCATATGATGTCGTCTGGCGCAGCTAACTCAGAGAGTATTGTCGAGGACTACTTGCAGCGGATTGATGATGTTGATCGGAGTGGTCTCTGTATTAACTCGATTATTGAGGTTAATCCTGATGTTCTGGAGATTGCTCAGAAATTGGATAGAGAAAGAGAAGCTAATGGACCACGCAGTTTACTGCATGGTATACCAATCGTGTTGAAAGATAATATAGATACCGGCGACAATATGTGCACCACAGCAGGTTCATTAGCTTTAAGTGGACACAAATCCACTATTGATGCTTTACTAGTAACCAGATTGCGCAATCTTGGAGCTGTGATTCTTGCTAAAGCTAATCTTAGTGAATGGGCTAACTTTCGTTCTACTAAACCTATCAGTGGTTGGTCTAGTAAAGGAGGTCGCACTCTAAATCCTTATGTGCTGGATCGTAGTCCTCGTGGATCTAGTGCCGGTTCCGCAGTGGCAGTGGCTGCAAATTTGTGTGCCGCAGCGATCGGGACCGAAACCGATGGCTCAATAATGTGTCCGAGTAGTGCAACGTGTACTGTGGGCATAAAACCAACAGTAGGTCTTGTGAGTCAATCAGGTATTATCCCTATATCTCATAGTCAAGATACGGCGGGACCTATATCTAGAACAGTGGCTGACGCAGCCATAATATTAGGAGCTATTAGCGAGCCACAGCATTTAGCTGGTTTGGTTAGAAAGACTGATGATGTTTGCAACTTGTATGCTGGTAATTTGGATCTCAATGGACTAGAGGGTATGCGTCTGGGTATTGTGAGAAGCCCTTTTGATTTCGGTGACAGGGTGAATAAGATATTTGATGATGCTATAAATAATATGGCTTATTTAGGCGCAACTATTGTAGATCCAATCGAGGTAAATAATGTAGATGATTTGGCTCATAATGAGATGGAAGTTCTGTTATATGAATTTAAGGCGGGCATTAACAACTACCTTAAAAGCCATAATGATCCGGCAGGAATGGGTTGTCTGTCAGACATCATCAGTTATAACGAAGAAAACAGTCGAGCAGTTATGACATATTTTGGTCAAGAATTATTGATTATGGCTAATGACAAAGGTGGGTTGGATAGCAAGATTTATCTGGAAGCGAAGGAAGAAAATATGCGGTTGGCTGGAGAGGAAGGTCTTAAGGTTGCATTAGATAAGCATGAACTCGATGCTTTGGTATTTCCAACAGGAGGTTTGCCATGGGTGGTAGATGTTCTGAATGGTGATTGTTCTTCTGGACATAGTTGTAGACCGGCAGCAGTGTCCGGATATCCTAGCATTAGTGTTCCTGCAGGTTTTGTAGGTGGTTTGCCGGTCGGTATTTCGTTTGTCGGACATCCGTATGGGGAACTAAAATTAATCAACTTGGCTTTTGCATATGAACAATCGACAAATGTACGTAGGTCTCCTGAATTCTTGAGTGAGGTATCAATGTGATGGAAATTGCTTCTATAACAAATTATGCTTTTGATGTTTTTATGATAAGATTGAGGTAGTCAATATGCTTGCTGTAAATAATATAATTGAAAGTACGTAGATGGAGCGCTGCTCGAATAGCGAGTGGAGGACTTGTAGATACAGATACCTAAATTATGGAAAATAACGGCACTGAGAAAATATTAGAAATG
Organism: Anaerolineales bacterium UBA3001; assembly: GCA_002346435.1. Lineage (GTDB taxonomy): Bacteria > Chloroflexota > Anaerolineae > Anaerolineales > UBA11657 > UBA11657. The sequence goes on along the minus strand of DDZT01000007.1, from coordinate 13,801 downwards.
CAAGGTGTAAAGACGTATTTTTTCACTGATGATGGTGTTGTTAAAGCTGTTGATGGTGTAGATATACATATTAGTAAAGGTGAGATTTTAGGGCTTGTTGGAGAGTCCGGTTGTGGGAAAAGTGTTACATCATTGACTACAATGCGGCTTGTAGGACCTCCTGGAAAAACCATAGAAGGCGAGATACTTTTTCAAGGTAGAGATTTGCAGAAACTCAGTGAAGAAGAAATGACGAGTATCCGCGGAAATGAAATGGCAATGATTTTTCAGGAGCCCGGCACTGCACTGAATCCAGTTCAGAAGGTGGGCTCTCAAATTTCTGAAGTTTTGATGCGTCATTTAGATCTTAAGAAAGAAGATGCATGGCAGCGAGCAGTTGATTTGTTAGTAGATGTCAAAATTCCAGATGCTGAGCAGCGAGCACATGCTTATCCTCATGAGCTGTCAGGTGGAATGGCACAAAGGGTTATGATTGCGATGGCATTAGCATGTGATCCTGTGCTATTAATTGCCGATGAACCAACAACTGCATTGGATGTAACAATTCAAGCCCAAATTCTTAATCTTGTAAGTGATCTAAGAGAAAAAACCCAGACGGCAGTTTTGTTAATTACTCATGATTTGGGTGTAGTTGCTGACAGCTGCGATAGAGTTGCGGTGATGTATGCAGGAAACATAGTTGAGCAGGCGACTACAGATGAAATATTTCACAACGCTAAACATCCTTATACCATGGGTTTACTGCAATCTATACCCGTCATAGGGGAACGTACGGACAGATTGGATGTAATTCCTGGTGTAGTTCCAAGTTTGATTGATTTGCCGCCAGGATGTAGGTTCGCTCCTCGATGTAAACAGCGTGTTGAACATGATATTAATATATGCACTGAGATCGATCCGGAATTGCAAGTGGTTCCAAATGAAGATGGACATCTAGTGCGTTGTTGGTTGTATCATGATTACGATGGTCATGCAGCGCCTTATTAAATCAAACTGAACATATGTTAGTGTCAATCAGGTAATTGTATGAATACAGAAAACTCCCAGACAGTTAGGTCTCTAGTAAAGGTAAAAAATGTTACTAAGTATTTTCCAGTACGTTCTGGTGTATTCCGACGAACGACAGGTAATGTAAAAGCTGTTGATGGTGTAGACCTAGATGTTTTTTATGGTGAAACATTGGGTTTAGTAGGGGAGTCTGGATGTGGTAAATCGACCTTGGGTCGAGCCATGATGTATCTCGATCCACCAACTAGTGGTTCTATTGAGTACGAAGGCAATAGCATTGCAGACATGGATAGAAGAGCTCGCAAACAATTGCGTAGAAAAATCCAAATAATGTTCCAAGATCCTTTTTCATCACTTAATCCGAGAATGCCAATAGGAGAAACCATATCTGAAGGGTTGATCGTACATAAAATCGGTGGTGTTAAAGATCGTAAAGGATTAGTTATGGAAATGCTTGCGAAAGTTGGTCTGCATGAGAATCATATTATAAGATATCCTCATGAGTTTTCAGGTGGCCAACGTCAGAGAATAGGTATAGCGCGAGCATTGGTTACTGACCCATCATTTTTAGTGTGTGATGAACCAGTATCTGCTCTTGATGTTTCAATACAGTCTCAAATACTCAATTTGCTAACTGAATTGAAAGAAGAGTTCCAACTCACCTATCTGTTTATTTCACATGATTTAAGTGTAGTCGAACATATTTCCGATCGTGTTGCAGTCATGTATTTGGGTAAGATCGTTGAGATTGGAGACCGTAAGAGTATTTTTGAGAATCCTAAGCACCCATATACCCTAGCATTAATGTCGGCAGCGCCTATAGCCGATCCTCGTAAGAAGCGTGAAATAATATTGTTAGAAGGAGACGTGCCTAGTCCAATAGATCCTCCTACTGGATGTAGTTTTCATCCTAGATGTCCTATTGCAGAAGAGATATGTGAGCAAGTTACTCCCGAATTGATTACTATAGATGGGATGACAGGTCAACGGGCTGCATGTCATCTGGTTCCTGGAGTAGAAGCGGGAGCTGAATTATAGAGCAATCTTAGTAGTGCCTCGATTAATTTAATTTTTTCAATCTTTATATAGATGGTTTTGAGTCGCATGTTTGAGAATGGTGTTATTGTTCTGGATTTGACTTTGTTTTTATCTTATGGTGTTGGTGTGTTGAGGAGGTTAGTATGAGGTTATGTACATATTTGGATGGAGTCTCAACCAAAGCAGGTATTATTCTTGGTGACGGGTTGTTTCCGTTGGGTGAAACGAGCATAAAAGATGTGATACTTAAATATGAACTTCCTGATTTGAATCGTATAGTATCTGGAAATGATGGAAAGCTCATAGATTTAAAGGATGTTGAACTTACAAATCCTTATCTTGATCCACCTAAGATATGGGGAATAGGATTGAATTATCGTGAGCATGCCAAGGATCTTGATGAGAACTCACCTGATCAAGAGCCTGCAAGCTTTATGAAGCCTATTACAACTATTGTTGCTCCTGGTAGTCCAATTATGTTGCCAGTGCAAAGTGATCGTGTGACAGGAGAGGCTGAATTGGGGGTGATTATAGGCAAACGATGCAAGGAACTGTCATTGGAGCAAGCTTCCCAGGTTATTTTTGGCTATACAACAATTATTGATATGACTGCCGAAGATATTCTTCGGCGCAATCCAAGATTCCTGACGCGATCTAAAAGTTTTGATACATTTTTTAGTTTTGGTCCCGTAGTTGTTACGGCTGATGAGATTGATGACATATCAGCGGTAAGAGTAAGAACAATCTTGAATGGTGAGATAGGAGCTGAGAACATAGTTGCAAACATGACTTTTGGTCCACTGGAATTAGTTTCTTTTCATAGTCATGTTATGACGCTAGAACCGGGGGACATTATTTCTACAGGTACACCGGGAGCATTAAAACTCAGTCATGGGGACCAAATAGGTTGTACTGTTGAAGGTATTGGTAGCTTATACAATCCAGTTATCGACAAATCTGAAGCTTAAGAGGCGATCAAAAACCCGTAGCGAGTGTCACTCGCTACGGGTAATGTGTCGTACTACACTTATATATGTTTTGACAAATTGGGTTGTAACATGGATCTAGACCTTCTGTCCAAATACATTACTGAGTCCAAAAACAAATATTGGCCACAGAATAACTCCGCCTAAAATGAATATTGGGGCCCATAAATTGGCAGGTATTAAACCGAATAATGATAGGGCTTGAGCCACAATTATAAGAAGTGCAGCGCCTCTGGCTGACATAGAAGCCCAAGAAGGCAACAAACTTTCTCCATCAGAACTTACTACTGTCAGTGCCCACAATGCATAAAGTATGAAAATGACAAAGTTGCCCGTTCCAGCAATAGCGGAAACCTGAGATGCATTAAATTTTGGGTCAAAGACGGAATTGGAAGTTGCTGTTGGAGCTAGCGAATAGACCAATTGCATGGTTGCGCCAATAAATACTATTGAACTAATTATTCGTAGGTTGGGTTTGTCATCTGCACCGAACAGTTTCATACACAGACCAATTGTAAAAACGTGACCAATTCCCTGGAAAAATCCTACTATATTGTTGACAGGGCTCCAATCAGGATGAAACCCGGAAAATCCGGGACCAATAAGGACGGCTCCAATAAAGAAGCTGACCACGGTTGTTATCGCAGCTAATATAGCCATGTTTTTACCTAATTTAGCTTCGGCTGAAGTTATCATTTGTAAGTTTCCTCCTAGAATTTGTAGTGCACGGTTTATCTACAGATATTATATGATGGCTGGACTAATAGCACAAAATTTCGGACATTAAAGATCTGATGGTGCATTCAAATCTTTTTCTAGGCAAATCTATAGGTTTGCCATTATGTTAAAAGAACAAACGGGCTTGAGTATTTCTGCTCAAGCCCGTTTTATTTTTTGCTTTAAGATGAATAGATGTTATATCTTTGTTGCAAAGGCTCTACTCATACCAAAGGCAAACAGAGGGAATCCTATGGCTCCTGCTACTATCCAGATCGGCCAAAAAACATCCGTATCCGGAAAAAGACCAGATAGTGCAATCACATGCATCAGAAGTATAAGAGACCCAGCGCCAATGCCTCCCCAAGCACCCCATGAAGGTATTGGGTCGCCACGAAATCTTGCTGATACCAACAGTACAAATAGTGGCATAACTATCCATGTACCAGTTGTTACAGTGTCTGTTATCTCTGAGACTTGAGCAACTGTGAATCCGTCACCTGTACCTTCAATAGCAGAAAATGCCGGAGAAAGATCGGTTATCATGGCAACGGTTACAGCAATTATCGCTACGTTCCCAATTACTTTGATCAATGGTGCTTCGTCTAGATTGAATAGTTTTAAGGAATACATAATAACGACAATCAAAGTGAAACTATTAACAAAGTCAACGAAATCACTTAAGTTAGCCAATTGGGGATTCTCAGCTCGAGAACCACCTAGAAAACCTAGCGCCATTGTTATGAGAATCGTTATTGCACCTAAGACTGCCATATTCTTACCTAATCTTGCTTCTGCTGAGCTAATCATCTACGCGTTCCTCCTTGTGATGTCATGTTGGTTCGTTGATTAGATTTTGGATTCAAATGCTTTGCTTACACCAAAGGCAAAGGTTGGAAAAAGAATTACTCCTCCAATTATCCATATAAATGGAATGACAGTTTCAATTAGATTGTCATCTAACAGGTTTAGTAAAAAGACAAAGTTTACTACTAGGATGAGTGCTGAAGCACCGATCCCTGCCATGCTTCCCCATGACGGTAAGAGGTTGCCTCCTCTTTCCTTTAGGGACACTAATAAGACCCAAACAGGAAACACAAACCAGGTTCCATATGTAACTGCGCCCTCCATATCCCCTATTTGAGTTGGGGAGAATGAGCTGCCTGTTGTCCATCCGCCGGCAGCATGTGCTGCTGGAGATATTGACATTATGACTGAAATGCTTACGCCAACAATACTGATATAACTAAGAAGTTTTAGTAATGGATTGTCGTCAATGTTGAACAACTTTATTGCGAATATCAGCATTGCTACTTGAGCAAAGTTTGAGGCGAAGTTTACTACACCATTCAACAAACCCCATTGTTCACTGTATCCGTCGCCATCAGGACCAATGAGAACGAATCCTACAACTAGGCCGAGTATGGCTGTGATTACGACCCATATCGACATGGTTCTTCCTAATCTTGCTTCTGCTGTGCTAATCATGTTAGTTGTCTCCTTTATATATAATAAATGTTGATTAGTTTATAAATTGCCTTCAATTGTTTTAAAAAAAACTACTTAAGTTACCCCGCTAGATTTTTGAGGCAAAAGCTCGACTGAGTCCAAGTAGAGAGATTGGCCACAATATTACTCCGCCTAATAGAAAGATTGGAGCTATAACAGTTGGGGTGATGCCAAGTGACTGACCGAAAAAGCTAACTGATTGTAGGACTATAAACAATATGGAAGCACCTTTTCCAGCTAAGATACCCCATCGTGGGATGAGTTCGCCGCCATCGGCATTTATTGTGGTCCAGACCCATATTGATAATAACAAGAAGCTTCCAAAGGTGAATGTTCCCAACATATCTTCGACTTGGGTTGGTGTTACACCTTGGTCCCATACGCTTTGTGCAATTGCAGTGGGTGCTAGATCTCTAACTGCCCACATTGTGCTGATAGCAATCATCATGTAGCTCATAACTCTAAAAACAGGTTTGTCATCTGCTACGAACAGTTTCATAGCTAAAACGACGACAAACACGAGCGCAACATCTTGAGCAAAGTTGATCAAGTTATCCACGGGTCCCCATGTGGGGTCATATGAATTGGCAGCCCCACTAGCTCCACCTGTTGCTACATTTATGGCAATAGTAAGTATTATGCCTATCGCTGCCACCAAGCTCATGTTTCTTCCCAACCGGGCTTCTGCTGATGTAAACATTATTTCATATCCTCCGGGATATTTAATTTTATGGTGTGTATATATAAAAGTAACACCAAACGACTAAAATAGATACGCTATTTGGTGGAGTGTGCAAGTCTCGAGATTTGATAGATGAGACCTGATGATTGCGGAGTATTAGATGCTTCTAAATTTTTTGGACTATATGGATTTTGGTAGTGAGTCGGGGCGGGCGGATTTGAACCGCCGACCCCTGCAACCCCATTGCAGTGCGCTACCGGACTGCGCCACGCCCCGATGTATGTGCGATTATACCAGTGGCAATAGGGGGAGTAAAGTAAAGTTAGAAATCGCCACTTAGTAGGCTGTCTGCTAGCCTATCTGGATTGTGACGGTACTCATTCCAGGGTATATTTCCTGCTACAATTTCGCTCAGTATATTGGTCAAGCCATTGTTTACTGGAGCTGCAAGACCTAGTGCTTGGGCGTGTCTATGTACTGTTCCATTTAGATAGGAAATCTCGGAATGCGCTTTGTTCGCTAGCAAATCAACATGGAGCGATGGATGTTTACCGCCTCTGCCTTGTGATACTTTATTTTTCAGTATTGAGCGGTAGCTCCAGGCAGGAAGTCGATTTATTGCAAATGCTAGCCAATTAGAAGGGGTTCTAGGAAGGCGGACAATTGGTAATTGCAATCCCTGCATTAAGGTTAGGGTTTCTTCTATTGCAGTTATTTCTAGTCTGAATAGACGATCGTGATCAAAGATAGCGTTTGGCGTGATATCGCATATTGCTGCGGTAGCATTGACAAGAATGTTCGTTATGAGTTTTGACCATTTCATTGCTTTTGCATTTGGGTATAGGAGTGTTTCAAACCCAGCTGCATTAAGTGCTTTCCATATTTCTAGAGAATAGGGATGGCCAGCTGCTATACCTACTCCTCTCTCTCGGTCTACATTTACAGCGCCAAGTTTTGATATTGAGACTGCAGAAGTTACTGTGCCTGGTATAACATTTTCTATTCCAAATGCATCCGACAACAAATCCTCATTGTCGACTCCATTCTGTAGGCAGAGTACAGTCGGGGATATTTTCGAAGCTGATTTAATTAAATTGATTATTGTAGGTGTGTGAAATGATTTTACAGCTAATATAATGACATCTATTTTCTTGCTATCCAAAACATCGTTTAGGCTAGTTGTTATGGTTGGTTTGGCCAGTGAGGTGTTTCCCATCGAGCCAGTTAGGTGTATACCATTGGCTTTGATTTGTTCGGCCGCTTTATCTCTGACAAGAAATGTAACATCTTCACCAGCTGCAGATAGTCGTACCCCAATTAATCTGCCTATTGCACCTGATCCGAGAATTAGGTATGAGAATGCCAGGAGATTGCCCTCCTTAGGATTTGTCTTTTAGTACGTTTACATAAAAGATAGATGCGATTGCTGCACCTGCTAGCGGACCAACAATGTAAACCCATAGTTGATCTAGATTGCCAGTTAGTAGGGCAGGGCCTAGAGTCCTAGCTGGATTGAGTGAAGCACCGGTAATAGGTCCGCCCATCAATATACAGAATATTAGTGTTGAACCTATGGCTAGTCCCGCTAGGTTGCCAGCTTTGCCGCTCACCGCTGTATTCATTATTGTATTTACTAATAAGAAGGTAAGAATCAATTCTAGCACTAGTGCTTGAGAAACGTTGGTTGCAGTTGTATCAAATTGTGTTGCTCCTAATCCGCTTGTACTGCCACCAAGCACGAATGATAATGCTGCTGCGCCCAATATTCCACCTGCAAATTGCATAATCCAATAGTTTATTGCTGTTTTAGTTTTTATTTCTCCAGCTATAAGCAGCCCGAATGTGACGGCGGGGGTGATATGAGTACCACTATGATGCCCGTATGCATATGCTAAACCAATAATAACCATGCCGTGGGCTAACGCAACAACTATTAATTCTCCATCTATTGCCGCTGCTCCTGCACCTATAAATATCAATGCAAATGTGCCAATTAGTTCCGAAAATGATGCTCTAAAGTTCATGTAGTGATGGCTCCTCGTTTGTGTTAAGTCTTGGTCCGGTCAATAGTATAAGTGTTTTGTTATGAAATGTGTCATGTCTGTAAAGGTAATTGTACTGTTACTATGGTATCAGTATTTACTCAAGGATAGTTCCGATAAAGGCTTGAAAGCCTCGTACATAATCAGCTGCTTGCATTGGGCGTTTGCCTGGGGCTTGAATTTGTTGTAATTGCAGTAAACCATATCCAGTCCCAACTACTATGTTTTTGTTAAGAAACATAGTTTTTCCTGGTTGTCCAGAACCAGTGATGGCTTGTGCCTGCAATATCTTGATTCGTTTCTGGCCATGCATTGCAAATGCTCCCGGCCATGGTGTCATTGCTCGTATTTTTCTTTCGATAGCAGCTGCAGTATTGTCAAAAGATAAATGTCCGAAATCTTTGCGTATCAGCGGTGCGTGGGTGGCTAAATTTGGATTTTGTGGAATTGGTCTGATTTCTCCTGCGATATAGCTAGGCAGCGTTCTATGTAGTAGATTTGCTCCTATCATCTCTAGGGAGTTAGTGAGTGTGCCAGTGGTATGGTCTGAACAAATAGATATTTCTTTCTGGGCCAATAATGGTCCGGTATCCATACCCGAATCCATTTTCATTATTGTGATTCCAGTGTGTACATCGTTAGCCATTATGGCAGCAGATATAGGGGATGCTCCGCGATGTCGAGGTAAAAGGGAGGCATGAACATTTATACATCCGTTCGTTGGAAGGTTGAGTATCGTATCACAGAGTATTTGTCCATAAGCTGCGACCACAATTACATCTGGTTTCCATAATTTGATTTGATCAATTGCTATAGTGTTGTTTATGTGATTGGGTGTTATAACCGGGAGTTGATATTTCTGCGCTGTTATGTGAACTTCACTAGGCTTTAGTTTGCGTCCACGACCGGATGGTCTATCAGGTTGTGTGACTACACCTACTACATCATGCTTCTTGTGCAGTATATGTAGACAGGTTGATGCAAACTTGGGTGTTCCCATAAATACAACACGTACCATAATATTATTGTAACGTCCACAGTAATAAACTACAATGCTCATATCAGGTGAAAATACTATGGATAAGAAATGGGTTTTGGCTGATCCTATACCCGAGGATTGTCGTACCAAACTAGATCGCTGGCAGTCCGAACCAGTGCTACAGCAGTTGTTTTGGAACCGCAAACTTACTAGTGAAGAAGAAGCAATGGGATTTGTGCGTTATCAAATGTCCCACGATGCTGATCCTCACAAGCTTGCTGACATGACTAGCGCAGTTGAACGTATCTTGGATGCAGTGGATACTGGACAACTGATAGCTATTTATGGGGACTATGATGTAGATGGTGTAACCGCCACACTATTGTTAAAACAAGGCTTAGAGGCTTATGGTGCTGAGGTGGTTTACTATATACCTGACAGGCACCTCGAAGGGTATGGTATACACAGTGATGTATTGAAACGATTTGCAGAACAAGGAGTTGATCTAGTAATTTCTGTGGATTGCGGTATATCTGCTTTTGAGGAGGTGCAACAATCCAATGAATTAGGCATGGATTTTATAGTTACTGATCACCATCAAATTAGCTCTGAGTTGCCTGAAGCATTGGCCGTCATAAACCCAAATCGTCCTGATTGTGAATATCCAGAAAACATACTATCTGCAGTAGGCATATCTTATAAGCTGGTTCAGGCTCTTTGGAGTGTCAAGAGTCCCCAAAATAGTCACAAACCCCTATCTAATTTTCTCGATCTTGTAGCGTTGGGTACCGTTGCTGATCTTGCTCCTCTTATCGGTGAGAATCGATATATGGTTCAAGCTGGTCTAGAGATCATCAATACTAATCCTAGATTAGGCATAAAAGCATTGCTAGGAGTGTCAAGGAGCAGTGGTTTCGTATCTGCTCAAACTATAGGCTTCCAATTGGGACCTCGTATTAATGCTGTTGGAAGGATAGGAAATGCATCACGTGCTTTAAGTTTGCTTGCGACGAAGAGTGATCAAGAGGCAGTTGAAATTGCACAAGAGTTAGAAAAATACAATCGCGAACGTCAACGTATGACACGTGATATGACCTCTGCGGCACTGGAACTGTCAGCGAAAACATATACTACAGGTGAATCTCATATACTCTTTGCCGAACACGAAGATTTTCATAATGGTCTCGTCGGTCTCGTGGCTGCAAGACTGTGTCAGGAATACTATTTGCCAGCAGTTGTAGGTCAGAGGAAGGAAGGTTATATAATTGGATCTGCGCGCAGTATATCTGAGTTTCACATTTCTAATGCATTTAAGGATTGCTCGAATTTGCTTGAAAAATATGGTGGGCATGCAGCTGCAGCCGGATTCACAATTAAGCAGGAGAACTGGACTAAATTTGTTGAGCATTTGGAGAGTATTGCTGCAGATACTCTGAAAGATGTAGATTTGAGGCCTGTTTTGAATATTGATGCCGAGGTTCAAGCTTCAGACATAACTCAGAGACTTGTAAGCCAACAATCTTTTTTTGAGCCATCTGGAATTGCAAACCCCCAACCGATTTTTATGTGGCGTGGTGCTCACATACTCAGCAAGCGTAATGTTGGTCGAGATGATAAACATCTAAAACTGAAATTTGAAGGCGGGCAAAATGGAAGCTTAGATGCTATAGGATTTGGTCTCGGTGATAGATATGCTGAGTTGAATGAAAAAGCGGATTTAGTATTTGCTTTGGAGATCAATGAATGGAATGGCCATACTAATGAGCAATTGAATGTCAAGGATATACGTTCTTCTGAGTGAAACGAAAGGCTAGTCCCCATAATATCAACGTAGTTATACTTATCCAGAGTCCCAATTGCCAGCTTAGTGGTCTATACTGAAATATGACTCTGTGATTACCTGCTTCAAGCTCTATTGCAGAAAACAATCCGTTTGTGCTGAAAATATTTGTTGGTTTCCCATCAATCGTAGCTTGCCAGCCAGGATATGCGGTTTGAGCTAATATTAGTATTGAAGGCTCTGAACTGTTTGTGTCAATTGATATCTTATTCGCTCTGTATTTTATTAAAGTAGTATCACCAATGGGTTTTGTATCCCTATCTAGAGGTAGTTTTTTTACCATGTATGCTAGAGGGAATACATTTAAGTTCTCATATACCTTCACATCTCCGGAGTGTGCGAGTCGATAAGGACCTAATGTAAGTGTAATAAATGTGTTTGTACGTTCGTCTATTAAAGCTGCCCCATTTATCTTTATATTTTCATTTGCGCTTTCAATTTCGATGGATTTTATGTGCATTGGCTCGTTCATTTTTAAGCGGATTGTGTTTGATGTGGTATTTGATGGAATGGGTAGAGAATGTACTTCATCATTTTTCTGTGTAATATACACATTTCCTAAGGATTCGTCTGCAGATTGTGGCGATTCGATAATAAGCCCTATACTGGTAGTTTGAAAGTCGGATGATGTAGGTATTATGGTAGATTCAAATGGCTTTAGGTCAATCTGCATCTGTAAATCATAAAATATGTTGTCAAGCCAGACATCATTCAGTTTGTCGGTTATGAGCCAGCGTGTGTTAGATATATTCAGTATCCAGTTAGGTGGGGTGTTTGTTATTTTCTCGCGCATGCGTCCGTCTTCAGAGATATCCATATTAGGCAGTAATCTAGAGAAGAATTGCGCATAGGCACGCACAGGCAGGATGCCGCCATCATAACCGTCTATTGATGGGATTTGCCAAACTTGAGAAAGGTTAGGAGAAAGGACTGATTTGGCTTTCGCAGCATCAATAGCTAATCCAGTGGCTTCAGTTGATAGGTTCTTGCTTAGACGATGACGTAACATATCAAGATCACCAGGGTCAAATAGTAAACTGGAGTAGGATAATACTCGTCCGTTATGGTCGTAGCTATCGCGGTGCATTAGTAATGCTGTCATTGGTGGACGGGTGTCGTAATATGCATCTGGAGTAGTTAGGTTATTTATTGGTAAAGTGAATGAAGCGAGTCCTAGTTCGACAAATATTAATAGGCTTATTAATGTGGTACGTAGATTGCTAGGGTTTTGCCTCATGATAAGGACTGACATTAAAATTATGGCCGTCCAATAATATAGATCAGATGAATCTGGACGAGGTAAAGGCCCAGTTTCACCTGGAGGGGTGTAGTTGCTAGTTATATAGTTTAGCGTGATAAGAAATGCAACAAAAAGGCAGGTTAGTATAACTTGGAGGTTATTTGGTTTGTAACCGCGTGTTTTTAGAGATTCATATCCATAACCAGCAAGTAAGGCAGCACCTAATGCCCAAAGTACTAGCCATCTAGCTGGGACTCTAAACAGATTGAATCCAGGAGCAAATTTTGCCAATAGCCAATATATTGGATTGTAAGATCCCATCGCTAGTGTAATACCGATGAGAGCTATAGCAAGTGCAGGTAGAATCAATCTTTGGTTAGGCTTGTGTGATATTTGATAACAACCTAATATTGCCAACATCAACGCTGGAATGCCTAAATATCCTATTAACTCAGTAAATACTGGTCTTACAAATGCCGGTAAAAGTACATGCCCAAGCATCTTTGGATGTACCGAAAATGAGAGTGCTTCTCGCATTGATAGTCCATCGCTACGGAGAGATAGTTGTGATAGTTCTAAAGCGGGAACAATTTGAGCTGATGCCAAGAGAACTGCTGATATTAGACAAACAATAATTGGTATTAGAACATACAAATTTGTTTTTGCTAGTGTCAACCATAAATCAGTCTTCCGAGGTGACGCATTTGTAATTGTGCAACTAGCAACGGTGCAACACCAAACTATCACAGAAAATACAGATATGAAACTGGATTGAGTATGGCCTGACAACAATTGTAACCCTATTAGTATCGATAATATCAGCCCACTCTGGACTAGTTTGTTGTGTGTTTTAATATTGTCGATCATTCTATGCGCAGCTAGTAATATCCATGGAAGCCACGCTAAGGCTTGTAATTGGTTGACTTGCTCTACTTTAGCTGTCATATGACCGCCAAGTGCAAATAGCAAAGCTGCAACAACAGCTGCGCTTTTGGATATACCCAGTGAATGAAGTGCAAGTTTATAAGTACCAAATGCCGCTATCCAGAGGTGAGTGATAATTGCTATCTTTACTGCATTTGTAGTACTGAATGGTGTAAGTAACCAGTTTAGGGGATAAAGCACACCAGCTTGAGGATTGGCCAGGAAAGGGGAACCCATGAATATATATGGATTCCATAGTGGTATCTGTCCGGAGAGAAATGCACGAGCGCGATGCTCCCAGTATGGATAAATGTAGAAGAGTGTATCTCCACGGGCTAGGATTAAATTAGTAAACACCAATTTCCATAGCATTATGATTACTATCGAAACTATGGTGATTGCTGGCAGATACCGTCTGATTGGGTTTAGCATAGACGGTACTAGTTCTCACCCTTAATTATATTCAAGTCTATCGATCGTTGACACACGTAGAGATTATAACTGAGGTTGGAGAGTAACAATCTGTGGTAATTGATACTGTAAGTTGTGTTAAATCGCGATTTTGGTCCACTTTTGACGTTGTTCTAGCCTTTCTATTAGATCTTGAACATAGAAAGTTGTCTTTTCCGGTGTGAATTTGAATTCGTATCCTTCAGTGTCAATTGTATCTGTAATTTTACCTGCATCAAATCTTAGTCCTGTGTATTTAGAGGGGGGTTGAGAGATCAACCATATAAAGGCAGGTGCAAGTTGAATGGGGTCAATCCACTTGCTTTGCTCATTTTCGGACATTGATTCAGCTTCTTTTCTTGTGACCGATGTAGGTTTAATGTGTT
>DDZT01000134.1 GCA_002346435.1 Anaerolineales bacterium UBA3001 | reverse complement strand
TCTCCGAGCTTTCCTCGGAAATTGATTTGGATGATGTTGTGGGAACAATTTGCGCTGCGCTTTCTGGATTTGATGGCTCCGGTTCACGTCCACAGGATACCAACAGCATGATACTTAATACTATTAACAGTTGTGTGCTCCAAGCCACATGTAAGTATTTATTAGGTTTAGCAAAAGGCATATGTCAATATATAGTGTAGGATTGTTTTGTCCTGTAAAGGATGTGCCTACATTGAAAAGCAATGTATGTTGTTTATTATACTACTTGTGCCCCCACGGAGATTCGAACTCCGGTCTTGGGCTTGAAAGGCCCACGTCCTGGTCCCCTAGACGATGGGGGCTTACTGACACGGGCGGCATTCTACCATGTATAGAAAGTGTGGGTCAAGTCAGATGAGCGTTTGTATTGATTGTGGTAGACTTCAATATATCACAATCCGCGCGAATTATTTCACTATAGGAACCTTATGAATTCGACTTTAGAGACCTTGAAAATGCGTCTAGCCGAGGTTGTTGATCTGCAAAGAGCTGCCGCATTATTGTCTTGGGAACAACAAACATATATGCCTTCAGGAGGTGCTAAAGCACGTTCAGAGCAATTGGCCACACTTCAAGGTCTGTCTCATCGATTGTTTATTGCTGATGAAATTGGTGGGCTTATAAACGATTTGAAGAATACATCAGCACAGTGGGATTATGACACTGATGAAGCTAGTTTACTGCGTTTAGTGGAGCGTCAGTATGAACGTGAAAGGAAGATACCAAGTCAATTGGTAGCAGAGCTAGCTAGTACTACTGCATTGGCGCAGGAGGCTTGGGCTTTAGCTAGGCAGAATGACGATTATCCGGTATTTCAACCACATCTACAAAAAGTAATAGAGCTGACTCGACAGCAAGCCGAATGTTTTGCACCATATGAAAATTTATATGATCCGCTTCTTGACAAATATGAGCCCGGTATGAAAACTTCCGAAGTGCAAATGATGTTTGATGGTATGAAAGAAGAACTTATCCAATTGGTTGATGCCATTAATTCTCGCTCTGACGAGGTAAGCAACACAATCCTTTACGGGGAGTTTGACATTGAACAGCAGCGAGAGTTTGGGTTGCGCGTAGCCAAACAATTTGGTTATGATTTGAAGCGTGGTCGTCTGGATGAGACATTGCACCCATTTTGCACTCATTTTTCAATTGATGATGTTCGTATTACAACGCGTTTTGATAACGAGTTTTTGCCCTCGGCTCTTTTTGGTACTATGCATGAGGTGGGTCATGCTTTATATGAGCAAGGGATATCGCCAAAGCTTGACCGTACTGGAATGGACACTGGTGTTTCATTAGGTGTACATGAATCACAATCACGTCTGTGGGAAAATTTAGTGGGTCGCAGTCGCCCATTCTGGAATCATTATTTTCCGCAATTACAAACGTTTTTCCCAGATGCTTTTAGTACGGTTACTCAAGATGAGTTTTATCGTGCAATCAACCGGTCTGAGCCATCCTTGATCAGAGTGGAAGCAGACGAAGTGACTTATAACTTGCACATAATTATTAGGTTTGAATTGGAACTGGATTTACTTAGTGGGGATTTACATCTAAATGATTTGCCGTCTGCATGGGTAGAAAAGTATAAAGATTATCTCGGTGTAGCTCCCAATAATGACTCTGATGGCGTATTACAAGACATACATTGGTCTATTGGTGCTATTGGATATTTTGCTACTTATACAATTGGGAACTTGCTTTCTGTGCAGTTGTTTGATTGTGCAAGGAAGGAGATCGAGGATTTAGATGCTGACATATCACAAGGTGATTTTGACGCCTTGCTTCATTGGCTCCGTGAAAATATCCATTGCCATGGTAGCAAATTTACTCCTGGCGAGTTGGTCAAGCGTATCACAGGGAATTCTATGGATTCGCGACCTTATCTCAATTATTTACACAACAAATATAGAGAAATATACAAGCTGTAGACTTAGGTTCTAAATTAGAATCCTATTGGATGCCAGGTGGTTTTAGTTTCTTGTGTGCGGAGTATAGCGTAGGGGCTCAAAGAAGACTCATACTCCCAGTCGCGGCGAGCACATATCGAAACACGCTTAACATTTTCAGCAGCATTGGTTTCAATCCGTGTTATTTCATCTTTGTCTTCTCCGAAATATATCAAAGCATTTACTTCCATATGGGTTGAAAATTGCTCTATTAGCTCTGAACGGAATCCGGTCAGTAGATTTACTACTCCAGCAGGCACATCAGAGGTATGTAATGTTTCTGACAATGATGAAGTACATAATGGGTTTTCCTCAGATATGAGCGTCACACATGTATTGCCACCGACTAATGTAGGCGCAATTGCACTAACAATTCCCAGAAGCCCCGATTCTCTTGGGGCAATTATTGCTACTACACCAGTTGCTTCAAGTGCAGTGAAGTTAAAGTATGGAGCCGATACAGGGTTAACACTGCTGAATAGTTGTTGGTACTTGTCTGCCCATCCTGCATAATAAACTAGCAAGTCAATAGTTTGTCTCACCTCTAACTGTGCGTCTTCTGGATTAAGTCCTTGAGCACACAATTCTTCTACAAGTTGTGCGCTTCTTCCTTCTAATATCTCGGCACATCGATATATGATTTGAGCTCTGTTATAGGCAGTTCTAGATGACCATCCAGAAAAGGCATTTTTTGCAGCTAACACGGAGTCACGGAAATCTTTACGAGAAGCACGACAAATATTTGTGGAATCTTTGGTGTCTGATGTAGTCCAACCAAAGGTGCGTTCTGATTCGCTTCGTGCGAATTTTCCGTTGATAAACATCTTGTGTGTTTTGCGAACACCTATTCTGTCATTCATAATTATCGAGTGTTGGGTGTCAGTTTGAGGTATGGTAGAAGTCCTTCCACGCCTCCCTCTCTTCCCATACCACTTTCCTTGTATCCACCAAAAGGCGAACTAGGATCAAATTTATTAAAAGTATTTGCCCAAATGACTCCAGCACGAATATTACGAGTCACTTTGAATATTTTAGCACCTTTATCAGTCCATACTCCTCCCGATAGACCGTAAGGAGTATTATTGGCTTTGTCAATGACTTCATCTACAGTACGAAATGTCTGAATTGCTAATACTGGACCAAAAATTTCTTCTTGTACAATGCGATGTGATTGCGAAACATTACTGAACAAAGTAGGAGCATGCCAGTATCCTGTTTCAGGAAGGATGCAGTTTGATTGGTACAAATCCCCACCTTCTTGTTGTCCAATTTCAACATATGATTGTATGCGTTTTAGTTGATCAAATGAGTTTATTGCTCCAATGTCTGTATTCTTGTCAAGAGGATCTCCAACTATTAGAGTTTCCATTCGTTCGCGTAATTTTTGGGTAACCTCTTTAGCCACACTTTCTTCTACGAATAGACGTGAGCCTGCACAGCATACATGGCCTTGGTTAAAGAAAATGGAATTTACTATCCCTTCTATTGCTTGATCTATTGCTGCGTCGGCAAAGACAATATTTGCGGCTTTGCCACCTAACTCTAAGGTAAAGCGTTTGTCCTTGCCTGCCAGTGCTCTCATTATTTCCTTTCCAACAGTAGTGGATCCAGTGAATGCAATTTTATCAATACCAGGGTGACGTACTAATTGTTTTCCTAAATCTCCATCACCAGTCACAATGTTTACTACTCCGGGTGGTAGATCCGCCTCACGTATTATGTCGGCTAGTATCATTGCAGTTAGAGGAGTAGTTTCAGCCGGTTTGAGTACCAGGGTGTTTCCAGTTGCTAGTGCTGGTGCAAGCTTCCAGGCTGCCATCAATAGTGGAAAATTCCATGGAATGATTTGCGCTGCTACCCCTACAGATTGTGCCTGACGACCTGGAAAAGCATAATCAAGCTTATCTGCCCATCCAGCATAATAGAAGAAATGTGCAGCGGCGAGGGGAATGTCAACATCGCGAGATTCGCGTATGGGTTTACCACCGTCAAGGCTTTCTACGATAGCCAGCTCACGTGATCGTTCTTGTATCATACGGGCAATTCTAAACAAGAACTTGCCACGTTCGGCTGCGGTCATTTGAGACCATGGTCCCTCATAAGCCTGTCTTGCTGCTTCCACAGCAAGATCCACATCTTCAACTCCGGCTTCTGCTACTTTTGTCAATGTCTTTTCGGTCGCAGGGTTAATACTATCCCGATACGATCCGTTTTTTGAAGCAGTGAACTTTCCGTTGATAAATAACTCGTAGGAGTCATGAATATCCACATGCTCTATACTTTGAGGAGCCGGGTCATATGTCCAGTTGGCTTGTGTGTTTTGGGAATGATTCTCTATAGTCATGTCTATTGTCTAGTCCAGAGAAAAATAAGATGCAGATTGATATATCCCAGTATTCTGTTTAACAACTTGCATTAGTATATCATTGGCGAGTGAACTAGCACCAAATCTAAACAGGTCTGGATTCAACCAATCTTGTCCTAAGGTCTCACGTAACATTACTAGATATTGAATTGCCTGCTTAGATTTACTAATACCACCAGCTGGTTTCAGACCAACTTTTCTACCATTCTTGTGATAGAAATCTTTGATGGCTTGCATCATTACAAGCGTTACTTCGGGAGTTGCAGCAGGCTGTATTTTTCCTGTGGATGTTTTGATAAAATCGGCTCCTGCTGCCATGGCAATATCACTTGCTGTGCGCACATTGTCAAGGGTTACGAGTTCGCCTGTCTCCAATATAACTTTAAGATGTGCTGAACCACATGCTTCTTTTACCCTATTGATTTCTTCTGCAACATAATCAAAGTCTCCACTCAAGAATCTGCCCCGTGATATGACCATATCTATTTCGTCGGCACCGTCCTGTGCTGCCTGTTTCACCTCATCTAGTTTGGTCTCTAAACTTGTCATTCCGCTGGGAAATGCTGTAGCAACGGCAGCGACTTTAACTGTGCTACCTTGCAGTGCTTCCTTTGCAGTTCTAATCATTGGCGCATACACGCATATTGCAGCAACATGAGGTAGGCCTGGAAAGCTTTCATGCAGATGTGTAGCTTTGTAGCAAAGTTGACGGACTTTATTAGGAGAATCACGCCCCTCAAGAGTTGTAAGGTCAATCATGCTTAAGGCTAAAGTAAGAGCCTCCTTTTTGGAGTCGGCTTTAATGCTTCGAGATTGCAGTCGTGCAACTCGTTCCTGTACCCCTATTTGGTCAACCTTAGTTTCTGATAATTTCATTTTGTGCACACTCAATTTTGATATGTCTCCGGTCTAACAATGTGTGCGTCCCTAAAAGGAAAATAGACTATTGAGACTTTACCCAATATTTGTTGGATAGTTACTGGGCCTATATTTAATGTACGGGAATCTTTAGAGAAATTACGATTATCGCCGAGTACCAGATACTGATCCGCTTCAAGTTGCCATTGTTGTGTATCTGTAACCATCATAGGTTCTCGGAGATAAGGTTCAGATTGCATCATTCCATTGACATAAAGTTTACCCGAAGTGATTTCAACAATGTCACCAGGGGTAGCTACTACACGCTTAATATAATCGGTTTGTCCGGGTCTTCCTAGAATGTTTTCCCAAAATGTAGTTGTAGTACTCACAGAAGGTATAAATACTACGACATCTCCTCTTTCAGGAGCATGAAATTTATATGCTAGTCGATTTACTATAATGTACTGTCCATCTTTGAAGCTGTTTAGCATGCTATCACCTTCAATTCTAAATCGAGCAGTAATTATATTGACGGTCACAAATATTGCTAACGCCAATAGTATTGTTTCAACCAACTCTCTAAGCACCTTAGGCAACATCGGCGTGGAATCTTGTTGGTTTTTAGTTCGGATGCTTTCCATTGAGGAGTGCGTCTCTATATCCATATTATAACTTGGTTGTCACCTCGTATCAACATTAATTTTCACTACGTTCTCTATAAGTTAATCGTATAGGGGTACCACTAAAATTGAACACTTCTCTGATTTTGTTTTCTAGATAGCGTGTATAGCTAAAGTGCACAAGATCCTTGTCATTTATGTGTAATAGGATAATCGGCGGTGCTGTGGACACCTGCGTTGCATAAAAAATACGAAGCCTCTTTCCGTTTTTTGATGGTGGTGAATGCTGCCTAACTGCAGAAGCTACAACACGATTCATTTCAGATGTTGAGGCTCTGAGGTGACGTTCGGAATGCACTTGCAAAGCAAGTGGAAGCACAGTGTTGATGCGTTTGCCTGTTAATGCGGATATGAAGATTACAGGTACATAATCTAAAAATTGCAGTGTTGTACGTACTAGGTTACTATATTCATCTATAGTGTAGGTGTCTTTTGGTATTTTATCCCATTTGTTTACTACCACAATTACACTACGTGATTTGTCAATTATCATACCTGCTATATGTGCATCTTGTGCTGTGAATGGTTCTGTAGCATCAATCAGCAGCATTACTACTTCTGCACGCTCAATTGCTCTTAATGCACGTAGTACGCTGTATTTCTCGACTCCAGGTACTATTTTGCCCCGGCGTCTAATTCCCGCAGTATCAATTAAGGTGATCTTATTATCATAGTATTTGAGTTTAGTATCTATTGCATCACGTGTTGTGCCAGCCACTGGTGACACAATTACTCTATCTTGACCTATTAATTTGTTTAGCAGACTACTTTTTCCAACATTTGGGCGTCCGACAATTGCAATCGTAATTGTGTCATCTTCAGTAAATGATGTTGGAGAAGGTATATTGGCAACAATCGCGTCAAGTAATTCTCCTATTCCGAGCCCATGCAAGGCAGCGATGGGGTACAGGTCACTAATACCTAGTTCATGGAATTCATGAGTATCCATGAATCTTGATTGGTTATCACATTTGTTGACAGCCAACAAAATAGGTGATTTTTTCTGTTTGGTAGGTGTTTTTCTGCTCTTACGTAGTAGGTTGGCTATGTCTATATCTGTGGAAGTGACTCCAGAACTTACATCTGTCATGAGTACTACTAAATCTGCTTCAGTTATAGCCATTTCATATTGAGCGCGAATCTCAGAAATAAAGTCAGATGAGTCTTGTGCAAGAGGTGATTTATCTTGCTTTCGCTGATATGCTTCTATGCCACCAGTATCTACTAGATTAAAAGAGATGCCGTTCCATTCCACCTCTGTCATTAACCGGTCTCGTGTGGTTCCTGGAATATCATCTACTACTGCCAGGCGTTCACCAGCCAATCGGTTAAATAGAGTAGATTTACCTACATTAGGTCGTCCAACCAGAGCCACAATCGATTTACGCATAATTAAAATTATGTTTCGTCGTTTGCTTCGTTTGTTGTAGTATTGGGTAGGTTACTATCTTCTATTGTTTTATCGTCGGAAACGTTTGTTGGTTCACTTATAATTACACGAATGAATGCTGGCAAAATGGTGTCAGTTTTAATGACATCCGGACCGGACACAATTACCGATGGTTCTATATCATAAGTGCCAGGAGCTAGATGCAGGAGATCTAGTATTACTTTGACATTTTCTCCTGTTAAACTGTCTAATACCGGTAGTGGTCCCGACATAATTACGTCAACAGAATCTGGCGATATTTGCGCTGAAAGGTTTGTTCCCAGGCCAGTCACAGTCAGATCTTGTCGTATGCGTTGACTTGTCTCAACGGCTTCAATACTAACTAATACAACTATTGATTGCTCGCTTACAGCAGTCACTCCTTCCGGAAGTGCAATAGTTAATCTAGCATCAATATCTTGTGAAGCAGATGAAATGTCTAGAGGCTCTGTTTCTACAAAACCTGGTAGAGCAGTTAATTGATCTTGATCGCTGGAAAATACAGTGATAGTTGGTGGGGAGGTAGTAATGTTGGTGATGCGGTAACCTGGTTCAGGGTTTCCCTCCAGTAGGGCGCGTACTGCTACATCTCGGTAGCCGCCCATTTGTCGTATAGGTATGGTAATTGTAGTGCTTTTGGGTTGTAAAACTAGATCATCTAAGCTGGACCCCAGTGCACCAATTTGGCTGAAGGTAAAGGTCCTGTTAACATTATCTTTTTCCTCACTGATGTTCATGGTTAATTTGATTGTGTCTAGCTTAGTGATCTCTTGTTCTGATCCGGTTGCAATGATTTTCTCTGCAGCAATTATAGGCGTGCTTGCAATGTAACCAACAGCGGGTTCACCTTGTACATCTACAGTAATTGGTATTGTTTTAGTAACTATTCTCTCTAGGTTTATTGAGATTTCACTAGGACTCACTGACAAGATTTCTGCATTTGGAATAATTACTTCGGCATTAAGTGGTATTTTATGTAATCCTGGTGACATTTCACTTAAATCAGCAGTGATATTAATCTGGTTTGTATTAAGCGTGGACCAAACTTGTGAAGGAGCTCTTATTAATACTGCAACATTATTCACGCTTGATCTGTTGACAACCATATCTTTGGGTAATCTTTTCATTTCAATTGTTATCGGTTGTGGATACACCTTTTCTAAAATAGGATTTTCTTCATTGGCTGCTGTGATCCAAACAACCGTGGCAAGTACAGTTGCAAGTCCAAAAAGACTTAGGGTTTGAAGGAATTTACGTATCATATCTGTTACAAAGCTCTATTCACTCTGCTCTTTGATTTTAATGCCTAAAATGCTTCGTATCCAGCTTCTAGTACGTGCTGTTCTTGGCTGATAGAAGGCAGCAAGTATGTTGCTGAGACGCGCGTGAGTAATCTTACGAATCATTCGGCCATTATAAGCTACTGATATGCTTCCGGTCTCTTCTGATATGATCACAGCTACAGCATCACTAGATTCAGTTATGCCGATGGCAGCTCTGTGTCTCAATCCATAACGTCTTTCCTCCACTTTTGTGTTGGTTGACAGTGGCATTACACATGCTGCTGCTACTATTTGTTCGCCTCTCAATACTGCCGCCCCATCATGGAGTGGAGTATCTTTGTGGAAAATTTGTACTAGTAATTCTGCGGAGATATTGGCATTCAGATATACGCCTGTATCTACATATTCTTGTAAGCCGATCTCGCGTTCGATTACAATTAGTCCACCATAACGGATTTTTGACAGTCTTTCGCTAGCCCTGACGATACATTGTATGACTGCCATCACTTGTTCATGACGGCCTCGAAATGTGATCCAGCTTCCCGCTCGTCCTAAGCTAGTTAATGCTCTTCTTATTTCTGGTTGAAATATCACAGGAATTGCTAGCAACAGTGCCGGAAGAGTAGCTCTAAGCAGCCATGAGACTGCGCGGAGTTGGAACAGTCCCGAGAACACAACTACTAAAATTACTAAGACAATAACTCCGCGAAGCAAGTTTACGGCTTGTGTGCCTCGTACTATGACTAGTAGTGCGTAAAACATTAATGCAACTACCAATATATCAAGTGCTTCCACCCAAGTTAGTTGTTCTAGTAGTCGGGTAAGATCACTAAGTACAGTATCGATGGGCTTTATCCCTCCGTTATCAATCAGTCAACAAAGTGTACAGAATGGCCTTTGCTGAATGCATTCTATTGTGAGCTTGTTGGAAAATAACCGAATTGGGACCATCTGCAACGTCACTGGTTATTTCTTCTCCGCGTTTTGCAGGTAGGTCATGCATGACTATTACATTAGGTTTGGCTTTTGAAACAAGATCTTGGTTGACCTGATACGTCTTGAATAATTCGTGTCTATATTGTGCTTCTTGTTCTTGTCCCATGCTTGTCCAGACATCAGTGTAAATTATATCTGCGTTGGATACTGCTGTTATTGGATCGGTCGTCTGTAGGAAATCCATTTTTTCTTTTGAAGAAATTTTCTTTATTCGTTCGATTACGTCATCATTAAGTTCGTAGCCTTTTGGGCTTGCGATAGTGAAACTGATACCCATAAGAGCACATGTTAAAGCAAGTGAGGTTGCAACGTTGTTGCCATCTCCTACAAATGCCAATTTGAGTCCCTGCAATTTGGGCTTTAGTTCCATTATTGTCAGCATATCACCGACGGCCTGGCAAGGGTGATTGTAGTCAGATAAACCGTTAATCACAGGAATTGATGTGTATTTGGCAAGTTCGAGTATTTGCTCATAATGGAAAACACGCGCCATTATTGCATCGACATATCCATCAAGTACTCGTGCTACGTCGGGCACTGATTCGCGTTTTCCCAGTTCGATTTCTTGGGGTGATATATAAATGGACTTGCCTCCTAGATGGTGCATGGCCATTTCAAATGACACTCGTGTGCGCAAGCTTGGTTTCTGGAAAATCATCGCTAGAGTTTTTCCGTTTAGGACTGGTTGGTTGCCAGTGGAGATATATTCCTTTTTTAGTTTGGATGCAAGACTAAGAAGGTTTTTTAGTTCTTCGCTTGTGAAGTCGTCTATGGCAAGGAAATTGCACATTATTTGTATATAGCCCTCCAGCGTTTAAGTACGCAATTTGGGGTGCTGCTTATTTTAATTTAAATATGATTACCAATTTTACCTTGCCTTCAGGGGATTACAAGTCTGTCTTACCTTCCGGAGGATATGTGTATCGATATAGTTTGACTTTTTAAACAAAGCAATAAATTGAATGTTAGATAGATTGATTTTATGTGGAGGTTGATATGACTAAATTAACAACTTTTAGTTGCGTTGCTTGTAGTGGTGACTCTCCTTTGGCTACTCCTGAGGAAATAGACACATTACGGTTACAGATTCCTGCGTGGAGAATTCTGAATTCAGAAGGTACCGGTAAGTTAGAAAGAGTTTTTGAGTTCAGTGATTTTGTACAAGCGTTAGAGTTTACTAATAATGTTGGTAACCTAGCTGAGCAGGAAAATCATCATCCTGCTATTTTGACAGAGTGGGGGAGGGTTACTGTTACTTGGTGGACACACAAGATCGGTGGGTTACACCACAATGATTTTG
Source organism: Anaerolineales bacterium UBA3001 (assembly GCA_002346435.1). Taxonomy (GTDB): domain Bacteria; phylum Chloroflexota; class Anaerolineae; order Anaerolineales; family UBA11657; genus UBA11657. The sequence continues at coordinate 17,979 of DDZT01000134.1, read as the reverse complement.
TCGCAGCAGCTAAAACCGATCAGCTATTTACTTGATGCAGTTTGTTGGCAATATTTGCGATTTTATAAATATGGGCAGGACAGGACTCGAACCTGCGACCTCTTCTGTGTAAGAGAAGCGCTCTAACCAGCTGAGCTACCCGCCCTTATTAGAACGCAAGTTTACCATAATCAGGAGTTGTGACCAGTTTATATGATTATTAAGAATAGTAGATGTAGTAACCATATTGTGTGTATATATATCAGTCTGCAATTTAGTTTTCATGTGAATATCCTTGACATTTGGGGATTCAGTAGTAATATTCAGTCATTGAATTTCAGACACTGAATATTGAAATGGATAATATCTCATGAATGTGCACACAAACCCTGAAAATACGCATGAACTCCGTATTTTGGAGCAAATTGAGCAAGATCCGGATGCAACACAAGCTGATTTAGCGGCAAGACTAGATGTTGCTATCGGAACAATCAACTGGTATGTGAAGCGACTAGTGAGTAAAGGGCATGTCAAGGTGACCCGTTTGCAACGTAGAAGATTACGTTACTTAATTACTCCAGAAGGCATTACAGAGAAGTCACGACTAGCTGTGGAGTATGTGCAAGTCAGTATGGGTATGTATCGTGCTACTCGTCAAGAAGCTCGTAATTTACTAGCTGAGGCTCGTGCAGCTGGTTTTGATCAAGTTGAAGTAGTAGGAGATGGAGATTTAGTAGATGTGTGTCGTTTGACTTGTATCGAACAATCGGTGCCTATTGCCTTGGAAAATGGTGATGGAAATTTACCTGTATTGCGCGTGTCTGGCGCATCGGTAAAACTAGAGATGCCGGATATATAAACATGACCAAACATTGGTACGCTTTGCACACTAAACCACATAAGGAACGTCAGGTAGATTCACTCTTGCGTTCTAGGAAAGTAGAGACTTTTCTACCTTTACTAAAGGTTAATCCCGTTAATCCGCGGGCAGCTCGTGAGAAGCCTTACTTCCCAAGCTATCTTTTTGTACATGTTGATATTGATGTCATTGGGTTGAGTATCTTGCGTTGGACTCCAGGACTCTTGCGTATGGTTGAGTTTGGGGGTGAAATTGGCACTGTTCCGGCTTCGTTAATATCTCAAATTAGGGATCGCTTGGCAGAGATTCGTGCAGCGGGTGGAATGTCATTGGATAGTTTGTCTGCAGGTGACCGTGTCCGTGTTGTCAGTGGTAGTTTTGAAGGATATGAAGGCGTATTTGATGTGAGTTTGTCAGGTGATGAGCGTGTGCGAGTATTACTTGAATTGATTAATGATCATCAATCACATCGAAATAGAGGACGCACTATTCCGGTAGAGTTGAATGCAGGCAATATTGAAAAATTAAGTTGACAATTAGTAGACATAAGCCTTTTTGAAAATTAGAAATTAGTTTAAACAGGTAAAGGCTGGGCAAGCGCAGACACTGTCAAAGCGGTGCCAAATACACATAAGGTGCTAGATGTGCTCGCAATTTGAGTTTGTCGAAAGGGCGGAGCTTTTATAGATTAAGTATATTTACAATTGACAATTACTAAGATATTTCCAAAACTATGACCCTAAATACAATTGTAACAGGCGGAGCAGGTTTTATTGGCAGTCATCTTGTAGAGCGTTTACTTGCTGACGGTTGTAATGTAGCAGTATTAGATAATTTCTCTACTGGAAGGCTTGATAATCTAAGTCATTTGAGTAATCATGATGGTTTGACTATCCATGATGTGGATATTAGCGATTCAGGCTCATTACAGGGGCTTTTCACAGGTGTTGAATGGGTGTTTCATTTAGCGGCGCTTGCTGATATAGTACCATCTATTCAGCATCCCCTTAATTATCATAGGACTAACGTGGATGGAACTATAGCGGTAGTAGAAGCTGCTAGGAATTCAGGTGTTGAGCGATTTGTCTATGTAGCATCATCATCTTGCTATGGAATTCCAGATAAATATCCTACTTCAGAGAATGAGTTAATACAACCCGAGTATCCGTATGCGTTGACCAAATTCTTAGGTGAACAAATCGTATTACATTGGCATAAAGTGTATGGTTTCCCATCAATTTCACTCAGATTGTTTAACGTTTATGGACCACGCTCTCGCACTGGCGGTACATACGGTGCTGTGTTTGGTGTTTTTCTGGCGCAGAAATTAGCAGGTAAGCCATTTACAGTGGTGGGTGATGGAAATCAGACACGTGATTTTACGTTTGTGACTGATGTTGTCGATGCTTTAATGCAGGCAGCACAATCACAATGTTTAGGAGAAGTGTTCAATGTTGGATCTGGAACACCTCACTCCGTTAATGAATTGATTGAGTTACTTAAAGGTGATGTGGTGCACATACCTAAAAGGCCCGGTGAACCTGATATCACACTTGCTGATACTACGAAGATCAGGTCCAAATTATCATGGAAGCCCCAAGTATCTTTTGAGGAAGGAGTACAAATAATGCTTGAAAACATTGACTATTGGGGCAAGGCCCCTGTATGGGATGCTAATTCGATAGCGAAAGCTACCAAGGAATGGTTTACGTACTTGGGTTGAATTGTAGGCTTCTTCTAGGTTCATTATTTAGATAATCAAATATAAAATATTCTATGTATAACAATAATAAAGTAAAAGATTTGGATGAGCTTGCTGTAATTATTCAGTCGTTTAGATCAGAAGGGAAAAGAGTGGCTCATTCTCACGGTGTGTTCGATTTGTTGCATCTTGGCCATATACGTCATTTTGAGGAAGCAAAATCTATGGCAGATATATTAGTTGTTACACTTACTCATGATGATCATGTTAACAAAGGTCCACATCGACCAGCGTTTACACACGATATAAGGGCAGAGGTCATCGCTGCTTTGGATACTGTTGATTTTGTTGCAATCAATAGATGGCCTCTATCAGTTGAAACCATTAAGACTCTAAATCCTGATATATATGTCAAAGGCCCAGATTATAGTTTGCCTGATCAGGATATTACAGGAGGTATAGTATCTGAGATTGATGCTATACACTCAATAGGGGGCCAATTTTGCGTTACTGACGATATTACATTTAGTTCGTCTAGTCTTTTGAACCGACATTTCTCGGCCTTCTCGACTGAAGTGCAAAGATATCTAAATGATTTTCGTGCAAAATATTCAGTCGATGAAGTTTTAAGTTGGATGGATCGTATGTCATCTGTATGTCCTCTGGTAGTAGGCGAGGCAATAATCGATGAGTACTTGTTTAGTACAGGTATTGGTAAATCAACAAAAGACCCGGTTTTGGCTGTATTACATAAATCGATTGAGACATATGCCGGTGGTAGTTTAGCTGTAGCCAATCATTTGGCTGGGTTTTGTGATAAAGTGATGTTAGTAACACAGCTTGGAGACAGTCATCGGAATGAAGATTTTGTGCGGACATCTATAGAGTCGAATGTTGACCCTGTATTTTTGACGAAATCACAATCGCCAACAATTCATAAGAGAAGAATAGTAGATCGTTACTCCGGCAACAAGTTGTTGGAGATATATGAAATGCATGACCATATGACTAATGGTGAGGATGCCAAAGTATTACTGAAAACACTGGAAGGATGTATTGAGAACAAAGACTTGGTCGTAGTAACAGATTATGGTCATGGTATGCTGACTAGTGAATCTATTTCTATGTTATGTGACAAATCTCCATTCCTCGCTATGAATGTTCAATCAAATGCTGGAAACCGTGGTTTTAACCCTGTTTCAAAGTATAAGACGGCTGACTATGTATGCTTACAACAGCATGAGGTAGAGATTGAAACTCGTCAGCGTGATGTTGATGTGCGTGATCAACTGTCTGAAGTTATGCGTAGAATAGACTGTCCTCGGTTTACAGTGACTCAAGGAAAGCTGGGAAGCTTACATTATGGTCCTAACACTGGATTTGTGGAAGCACCAGCTTTTGCAGTACGAGTGCTAGACCGAGTAGGAGCTGGTGATGCTGTATTTGCAGTCACTTCTTTACTAGTAAAATTGGGTGCTCCTTGGGACATCATTGCTTTGATAGGGAACGTGGCAGGAGCTCAAATGGTATCCGAATTAGGTAATAGTCAACCTTTAAATTCTACTACCCTCAGTAAATCTATTACATCACTGATGAAATAAGAATGTCTAGAATAGAAACTGTACTTGTTACTGGAGGTGCCGGATACGTTGGAGCTGTATTAGTTCCTAAGCTTTTGCATGCTGGTTATTTTGTCAAAGTGATAGATTTGTTTTTGTATGGTAATCATGTACTGGACTCTGTAAAGGATCATCCAAATCTGGAGCAGATAAGAGGTGATATACGAGATATTAAATTACTTCGTCGTATTATTCCCGGTTGTGATTCTATTATCCATTTAGCTTGCATTTCTAATGATCCGAGCTTTGAGCTTAATCCTGGTTTAGGGAAGTCTATTAACTACGATGCTTTTATACCTTTAGTTGATATAGCTAAAGACAATGGAGTTAGTCGATTTATTTATGCTTCGTCTTCTAGTGTTTATGGAGTCAAAGAAGAAAGAAATGTTACAGAAAATCTCGCTTTGGAGCCTCTTACTGACTATTCTAAATATAAAGCATTGTGTGAAGAAATACTATTGCAAAAGCGTACAGATGACTTTAACACACTAATATTACGACCTGCTACTGTATGTGGATATTCTCCACGCATGAGGTTTGATTTGACGGTTAATATTCTTACAAACCATGCTGTGAATAATGGTAAGATCACTGTTTTCGGTGGGGCGCAAATGAGACCTAACATACACATCGAAGACATGACAGATGTTTATATAAAATCACTGCAGTGGTCAGACAATGACATTGATGGCAAAATTTATAATGTTGGATATCACAATCATAGTGTTCGAGATATTGCCGACATAGTTCGTGATGTTGTTGGTGATAATGTAGAAATTACTACGCAAGCAACTGACGACCAGCGTTCATACCATATCTCATCGGAGAAGATTAAAGAAGAACTTAATTTTGAGTCTCAGCACACACTAGTTGATGCTGTAAATGACTTGTTGAAAGCTTTTCGGCAGGATCTTTTCCATAATTCATTAGAAGATGAAATATATTTCAATATCAAGAGAATGCAATCCGCTAAACTGTCCTAAAAATGAAAATTGGCATTGATTTTGATAACACTATTGCTAAATACGACAAATTGTTTGTTAATGTCGCTTTGTCAGAGGGGTTCATTGATGCAGAATTGTCTGATTATGACAAAATAGCTTTGCGTGATTACTTACGTAAGCAACCTGATGGAGAAACATCCTGGATGAAATTACAGGGACTAGTTTATGGCCAGTACATGTCTGATGCTGAATTAATGCCTGGTTTCGCAAGATTTCTTATGAAATGTAACGTTCGCAGCTACCAGGTATATGTTGTAAGCCATAAAACGGAATTTGGCCATTTTGATACCAACAATGTCTCATTGCGAACCGAGGCAATGAAATGGATGACTAACAAGAGATTTTTTGACGTGGAATACTTAAATCTAAAACGGGACAATGTGTTTTTTGCTAATAATAGAGATGATAAAGTTGCAAAGATTGCTGAGCTGCGATGTGATTATTTCATTGACGACTTACCTGAAGTGTTTACTAACTACGGATTTCCACCCAAAACAAGAAAAATTATTTTCAGCAACAATGTTAAAGTGGATGTAGAACATCATGTTGATTATGTTAGTGATTGGCAGGGGATAGATGATTATATTTTCGGATGTACGTCAGTGGCAGATGTAAGCACATGGTTTACTGCTATAACGAATTTGAACGTCAACAAAGCTGATGAAATGCCACGAGGTGGTAATAGTAATCTATACAAAATAAATGCATCTAATAAAAATTGTTATGCAGCCAAGGTTTATCCTGACAAATCAGATAATAGGACATCAAGGCTGCAAAAAGAATATAGGTCTATAGAATTTTTGCAGGCTAACAATGTAACTAATATTCCCACTACAGTAATTAGCGATGAGGTTTTGGATCTGGGAATTTATTCATGGGTAAATGGTGAGATTATTGAAAAATCTGACTTAGATGATTTGAAACAAGCTGTAGATTTTGTCCAAAAGCTGTATGATATTTCTAAATCATCCAATGCTAAGTATCTTGGATGCGCTACCGAAGCATGTTTATCTGCTAATGACCTAGTGACCCAAGTGGAAAAAAGAATTGACAAGCTAATGAGCGTAACAACTCAGTATGATGTCTTGAAACATTTCTTGGTAGATCAGTTTATTCCCTTGTGGCAAGATCTTGTAGAGTACGCTTTTGATGAGTGGCCTAGTTCCAGTAGAGATGATGATTTGAAAGTTGAATATCAAACATTGAGTCCTTCAGATTTTGGTTTTCACAATGCAATTAGGCAATCTGACAGGTTGGTATTCGTGGATTTTGAATATTTTGGTTGGGATGATCCTGTTAAGCTAACTGCAGATTTTATGTGGCATCCTGCTATGAATCTTGATGTAGAAGATAGTTTGTATTGGGAAAAGTCCATGATAGATCTTTTTTCAAGTGACCCGGATTTTGAACAACGTTTACATGCTTCAAAACCTTTTTATGGAATGCGTTGGGGGTTGATAGTACTTAATAGGTTTTTACCAGAATTTATAGCTAATCATAAATTATCTGTAACAAAACATGATGGCTCAGAAGAATATGAGCTTGATGGTCAATTGGAAAAGGCTAAGAATTATTGTAATGCAGTGATGGAAGATTTTTCGCAAGTGGTATCAAGATAACATATGTCATATTCACATCTGGTCAACAGAGCTAAGAAATTGCGTCAAGATACTTTCAAGGCATTTGTGGAACATGGTGAAGCACATTTGGGTGGTAGTTTCTCAATGATTGAGATTTTAATTGCTCTATTTGAAGAAATAATGGTGAATGAAGATAAGTTTATTCTCAGTAAAGCTCATGCTTCTTTCCCGTTATGCCTAGTATTGAAAGAGAAAGGATTAAATCCAAGGATGACTACACATTTGGAGATTGATCCGGACAATGGTATTCATTGTACTACTGGAAGTCTTGGTCATGGTTTGCCAATCGCAACGGGTATGGCTTTGGCTCGTTCTATCAAACGTCAAAAAGGAAATATTTATGTCATGATGAGTGATGGTGAGTGTCAAGAGGGTACCACTTGGGAGTCATTGCTTATTGGAGCAAAGCACCAACTGCATAATATGACTGTAATAATTGATTACAACAAAATTCAGGCTCTTACGACACTAAGTGATGGTCTTCCGCTTGATGATTTGGCACTTAAATTCAGAGCATTTAATTGGGACTGTGATGTTATTGAGGATGGACATTCATTTGAAGAAATTATTGATGTTTTTCAGCGTAATCGCAATGGAAGTAAACCTAGGTCTATTATTGCAAATACTACGAAGTCCAAAGGGATTACATTTTTTGAAAATGATCCAAGATGGCATGCCAGAAAAATCAAAGGTGAAGAGTTGGAAATCGGCAAAAAGGAATTGGGTATATCATGAGACGTCGTTTTGGTAAGTTGATAGCTGAACTAGCAGATGTTGATGAAAAAATCTATGTTTTAGTCGGTGATATAGGATATAGAGTTTTTGATGAATTCAGAGTGCGGCACCCGAGTCGCTTTATCAATATGGGCATTTGTGAACAGAGTATTATTGGCGTTTCTGCTGGAATGGCCTTGGAAGGATTGAAGCCATGGGTTTATACGATAACACCGTTTTTGATCGAACGGCCTTTTGAACAGATTAAGCTCGACATAGATCAACAAAATGTCAATGTGAAACTTGTTGGATATGCTGACTATCCTACTCAGGGACCTACACATAGTGAATTAGATGGGAAAAAACTTATGGGGTTGTTTTCTAACATCAAATCATTTTTCCCCAAGGATGGTGATGAAACTAGCGAGATGATCCGTGAAGCTTATACAATCATGGGGCCAGCGTTTGTTAGTCTCAAGAGCGATCCTCTTCTTAGTAGTTCAATTACTCAAACTGAATAGCTTAGCGTTTATAACCAAGACAAACTTTATACTAGGATATAGAAAATATTATGGGTAAACTTGTTAATTATGTCACACCTCTTCATCAAGCTACTAGACGTACATATATTGATAGAATGATGGATGAAAAAGTGCATTGTATGATAAAAGCAAAGCAGTATGAATATGATTATTGGGATGGTGATCGACGTTATGGTTATGGTGGATACAAGTATATGCCTGGCCATTGGAAGCCGGTTGCCGAATCTTTAATTGAAAATTATAAGTTAGACAATGATTCTAGTGTACTGGATGTAGGTTGTGGCAAAGCTTATTTACTGTACGAGATGAAATTGATTCTTCCTGGATTGCGAGTAGTGGGGTTTGATATTTCAAACCATGGCCTATCGGATTCCAGACCAGAAATAAGAGATAATCTATTTATTGCTCGAGCTCAAGACCCTTACAAATTTAATGATAACGAGTTTGATTTAGTGATATCACTTGGTTGTTTGCATAATCTACGAATATTTGAATTACAAATCGCATTATCAGAAATAGAACGGGTAGGCAAACAGGGATATATTATGTTAGAGAGTTATCGTAATGAGCAAGAGCAATTTAATTTGCAATGCTGGGCTTTAACTTGTGAGTCTTTTTTTGACCATGAGGAATGGCCCTGGATATACAATCATTTTGGATTTACTGGTGATTATGAATTCATCTATTTTGAGTAGTATAGTGAGATATATTTCATGTTGATAAAGAGTACGAAAGCTGCGATATTGGTGGAGAGCAATAAGCCATTGGTTGTGGCAAATATAGAATTACCTAATGATTTGCTTCACGGTCAGGTGCTTGTGAAAGTTGTATATAGTGGTATCTGCGGTGCGCAGATTAATGAAATCGAGGCAGCTAAAGGCCCGGATAAATTTCTACCTCATCTTCTTGGCCATGAGGGATCAGGTATGGTGTTGGATGTTGGTCCCGGTGTTACGAGTGTCAAACAGGGTGATCATGTAGTGATGCATTGGAGGCCTAGTCAAGGGATTCAATCAGAAACACCTAAATATAGTTGGAAAGACAATCTAGTTAATGCTGGTTGGGTGACTACTTTTAATGAATTTGCTGTTTTATCTGAAAATCGTTTGACGGTAATTCCGAAGGAGTTTGATTTGAAATTAGCTCCGCTATTAGGATGTGCAGTTACGACTGCTATGGGGGTTATTAATAATGATGCGCATGTAAAAATTGGTCAATCTGTAGTGATATTTGGAGTTGGAGGTGTTGGATTGAATATTGCTCAGGCAGCCAATATGGTCTCTGCTCATCCAATCGTTGGTATCGATTTGTCTCAAACTAAGCTCGAGATGGCAAAAAAGTTCGGGGTTACAAATGCTTTTGTAGGAGGTAACAATCTAGAAAATTGCGTGGAAACAATAAGAGAAGTTGTGGGAAAACAAGGAGCAGATGTGGTTGTTGATACAACAGGTAATGCTAGAGTTATTGAAAGTGCATATGAATTAACACATCCTGATGGCAAGACAATATTAGTAGGTGTACCTAGAAAAGGAGATAATATTTCAATTTATTCATTGCCACTTCATTTTAATAAGGTACTAACTGGTTCGGAGGGTGGAGGTTCCATACCTCATGTTGATATACCACGATATATTCGATTACACCAAGCTGGACAATTCAATCTTGATGGACTTGTTACTCATGAATTTAGTCTTGATGAAGTGAACGACGCTATAGATGTAGTTCGTAGTGGTGAATGTGGTAGATGTATGATAGATATGTCCTTATAGTCAATAGTGTGTACTGGCCGGTTTCAGCCCTAATAAAATGAAGGTTCCTTATTTAGATCTTAGCGTTAATGATAAAAATTTAAAGAAAGATCTGCTCGCTGCAGTTGATCAGGTTTTGTCTCATGGCCGTGTTGTATTAGGACCTGAAATCACAGAGTTTGAAAATTTGATTGCAGAAATGTGTGGCAGGAAATATGCGGTGGGTGTTAGTTCAGGAACAGATGCATTATATGTATCTCTTAGGAGTCTTGGCATTGGTCCTGGTGATGAGGTTATTACCACACCAATGTCATGGATTGCTACAGCGAATGCAATAGTGTTGACAGGGGCTAAACCTGTTTTTGTGGATATACGAAGCGACTTAAACATTAATCCTGATAAGATTGTGGAAGCAATTACGCCGCGCACTAAAGCAATATTACCTGTTCATTACACTGGAAAGATATGTGATATGGAAGTCATTGGTGCTATAGCTAATGAATATGGTTTGTTAGTGATAGAGGATGCTGCTCAAGCATTTGCAGCTAAGAATAGCTATGGGATAGCAGGTTCGTTTGGTAAAGTTGCATGTTTTAGTATGAATGCAATGAAGGTGTTACATAGCTACGGTGAGGCTGGTGTGGTCGTTACTGATGATGAAAATATCAAGGAGAAAATGGTCTCACTTAGGTATGCAGGTACTGTGAATCGTGAGGATTGTGTCATTCCAAGCCTGAATTTTCGTATACATACTCTTCAGGCAGCTTTGCTGTTGGTTGAGTTAAAACGTATAGACAAAATTATAAGCCAGCGTCGTAGAATTGCAGCGCATTATGAGGGTTTACTTAGAGATGTAGCTGTGTGCCCACATGAAGATACCGGTTCAGAGTCAGTATATTACACGTATACTATTCAAGTGGATCATCGTGATGAATTAAGAGATTTTTTGGCGAATAGCAACATCGAAACGAAGATTCATCATCCTATACTAATGCCTTATCATACTGCTTACAATGGATGTTTCGCCACTGATATACCTGTGGCAGAAAGAGCAGTACAAAGGATACTGTCTATTCCTAATCATGAGAATATGACTGATGATGAAGTGGATTATGTTGCATCAACTATATTACATTTCTATAGCAACAAAATAGCATGAAATATCAAGCAATAAATGACGAAGTTCTTTACACGACTGAGAACATTACTAAGATAAATAGTGCCGATATAGATCAACTTAAAGTCTTGTCTAGAAGCAACCCAAGAAAGCGTATCCGTATATGTACTCATCCTAACATTGAAGATAATATGCATGAAATGATAATTGTTCATGCTAGTGGAGCATATGTTATTCCCCATAAGCATATTGGCAAAAGCGAGTCATTTCACATTATTGAGGGGTTGATGTTGGTTGTGATATTTGATGAGAGAGGTAATATAATTGAACAGATTAGAATGGGTAATAGCGAATCAGGACTGATTTTTTATTATAGACTCCCTGCCAATCATTTTCATACAGTTGTGCCTCAAAGCGAGTTGGTAGTATTTCATGAGGTTACTCATGGGCCTTTTAATCCTCAGGATACAATTTTTGCATCTTGGGCACCGTCTGAGGAAGATGATCCCAAGAAACAACAAGCCTTTCAAAACAAACTTAGTTAGACATTTGATTCGTGTCAGTTGGTCAAATCAATAGTATTTTGGAGAATAAGATCAATAGTTAGTGATATAGTGCTAACTGAGTATATGCAAACTGCAAATTGGCCAGCTTTTGACGAAATTTCGCCACCCAAAATGGTCTGCTTTGGTATTGGTAATGGTAGCGGTAGCAAGTTGTTTCAAAGTTACTTGGATGGTCATCCTCAAATCTACATGGTTCCTGCGTATATATTGATGTATCTTTATCCTCATTGGGATCAATGGAAAGATGAATATAGAGATAATTGGAATTGGGATACTATCATTAACGCTTTTTGTATAAAACATGCTTCATTATTAGATACTCGACAGATACCAGGACATGATGGTATGACAACTCTAGGGTCTGATAAGAATCAGTGGCTAGAGATTGACGAACAGATATTTAGAGAATTCTTGACTCATTTACTCAGGGATCAGCCTATAAGTTGCAAAACATTTTTACTAGCTGTTCATTATGCTTATGCTTATGCTAGAAATGAGAATCTGAGCAATAAGAAAGTGCTTGTCTACCATATTCATGTGCATGAGTACGTGACCAAGTATCTAGCCTCAGATTTTCCTAATATGATTGCGCTTGGTTTTGTGAGAGATCCTAGATCAAACATCAAGGGACGATATGAAAGCGTTGTTTATATTGATAAACACAAATTAAATGCTACGGATGCAACAGTATATAGACGACGTACTTATTACTATCATTCAGTATGGTTTACGGAAAGCCTTGAATATCTCAAAGGTTTGGATCCTGATAGTGTACGTGTTGTAAGGCACGAAGATATGCATCATCGCTTAGATAATCTAATGCATGCTACTGTTAATTTCTTAGGAATTGAGTTTGATAATTGTCTACTTCACAGTACGTTTGGAGGATTAAAGTGGTGGGGTGATAAGGCTTACAACATGAAACCTATGAACAAACCTAATCCTCGTGTGATTTCACTTGATTGGCAGAAAAGGTTGCCGTTGTTAGATTGGTTTGTTTTGGAAGGCTTATTCTACAATTATTGTCGTAAATATGATTATCCTTTGTACAAATACAATAAAGATAATGTATTCAACAGGGTAATCGTGTTTATTGCTATGTTGCTCCCATCTCATTATGAACAGCGGGTATTCTGGAACTACATCAAATTTTCTAACATATCGGCGTTCTATAGAGATGCATGGGATGAAGCCAGAGACACTACTAGCTTAAAAGATTATGGCATGAATGCTTATTATCGACACAAATGGTCCAATACTGGTTTAAATCTCTGGAAATTGCGTTGGTATAGGCGTGTACTTAAATATGCTGATAATCTTCACCACAATCAAAAAAACTCAAATTTTTCCTTGATGTTTTTAGTTTCAGTTCAGTGGTGTTATGTGATTGTTAACATATTTCGCTATTTGTGGTCAATTGTCACCTATCCAGTTATGGTAGTGAAACGTAGTATGCTGTTTGTACAGGCATTTATTAGGAGAATTGTTAAATATGAACATTTGCCCGAAAGCCTGTAGAGTTTGGTTGGTTGCTAGGTAATCACAATACATATCACAATTGATTGAAGTTTCTTCAACATCGAAATATTTAGTCTGGTTATGTTGCAAATAATTAGTTGGATCACAAATAATTTACTGCTTTTCTTGAGTAAATTTATAAAAATACGTATTGGATTAATACCTTATAGATCCATAGGTAGGATTGCCGGCAATCTAGAATATTATCTTAGGGAAAAAGCATTAGGTGCGTCCGCCGAGAAAACTTTTGATATTTTATTTTCTGGAACTCGTCCTGTAAATCATCAGATACTAAAAATGATTGATCGTAACTTCAGAATCATTAAAAGTGATTTTGCATGGAGTTTGTTAACCAAAATTCAATCGACATTATTTGTGGACTCTAATAGATTTTCGGACAGATTGGATGTTACCCCGTGGATTGATCTTAGTCACTCTGGTTTTCTAGTGGAATGGGACATATGGCAACAAGCCGGTCCACAACTTAGTTTTTCTAGTGCAGAGCATGTGGTTGGTAAGAAAATATTGATGAATCTAGGTGTACCTGAAGGTCAGGAATATGTATGTATACACGCGCGTGATATGGATTACACAGATTCACCAGATTATGAACGTAATCCAAATGATCAATTCTCCATGTATGATTTTCGTGATTGTAATATTGACACCTATGTACCTGCAGCTGAGTGGTTGGTAGAGCAGGGATTGTGGGTTATTAGAGTAGGTCATCAAGCTAAAGGACCAATACATTCAAATAACCCTAGAATAATCGACTATGCGTTTGAGCATCGTCAACTGATAGAAAACCCCGAGTTTGCCGATGTTTATCTGCAAGCTCATTGTAAGTTTTTCCTTGGTTGTACAGCTGGAATTTACTATCTATCTCATATATTCGATGTGCCAATGGCATTTGTCAATATGGTTCCATTGGCTGAAAGTGGCAGATCAAGTCATGACCTATTTATATTGAAAAAGTATTGGAATACTTGTGAAGAACGATTTATGTCGTTTCATGAAATGGTTCTGAGAGGTGCTGATTGGAACAGATTGTGGTATGACCAACAAAAAGCAATTGCTGATGAGGGGATTGTAATAGTTGATAATACTGCAGACGAAATACTTTTGCTTGTTCAGGAAATGCTGGGTCGTTTGAATAATTCCTGGGTCGATAATCCTGCTGATCCCGCATTACAAGCTTTGTTACGTAATGTTTTTCCTGCTAATCATCCTATGAAGGAGTTTCCCGGATATGCAGGTTCTGAATTCCTTCGTCAAAATGAAGATTTGTTGCATACAAAAAGAGTTCAAATGGAGACTATAAAATAATATGTCATTAAGCTTTAATGTTACCCCCAGCCAACGAAGATCTAAGTTGATCAATAGCATTGATGCTCAAGGGTTTGTCAGGATAATTGAGGCCCATAATGGTCTCAGTGCGTTAGTAGGACAAACTGCTAGTTTTGAAAGAGATGGTCATTCCATAACATATGATGGATTTTGGGAAAGTAGTTTGACAGATTCCGCATCAAAAGGTCTACCAGATGCTGAGATTGTTGGGAATCCATCGAGATTACATACGATTGATGAAATACTTAGCGTTACATCTAAGCCGATGATTGTTGATGGAGACACAGGTGGATCAGATGTGCAATTTGAATATTTTGTGCGTGATTTAGAGCGTTTAGGAGTATCCGCTGTCATTATAGAAGACAAAATATTTCCCAAGCGTAATAGCCTTGATGCCTCTGCTAATCAGACTTTGGAAGATCCAGATGCATTTGCTAGAAAAATAGTACGTGGCCGCGAGGCACGAGTGACAGATGTATTTATGGTAATTGCTCGTTTGGAAAGTCTTATAGCAGGATTAGGCATTGAAGATGCAGTAATGCGAGCTAAGAAATATATTGATTCTGGAGTGGATGGAATTATGATCCATTCAAAACAGGATAGTCCAGATGAAGTAATCGAGTTTGCAAATTTGTATGACGAATTGTGCAAACCATTTGGCCGTCGCCCTATATTAGTTTGTGTACCAACAACCTACAATTTGATTACTGATGCTGAATTAGCTAAGTATGGATTTAATGTCATTATTCATGCTAATCATCTTTTGCGTGCCGCCCATAAAGCTATGTTAGATACATCTGAGGTGATTTTGTCAAATGATAGGGGGTTTGAGGCTGAACCTTGGTGTGTTGCTTTACCCAAAGTGTTTGCTCAGGTAGGATTTGATCAGGTTAAAAGCAAGGATCGAGAAGCATCGAAAACACAACGATTGTCAGTGGTTATTCCTGCTGCAGGTAAAGACCCAATATTTAATGAAGGACCAAAATCTCTCATAGAAATTAACTCCAAACCGATATTAAGACATCAGATTGAGACTATTCGTAAGGTGGGAATCAATCAGATTGTAGTTGTTAGAGGATATCAAGGTGAGCAATTTGATAGATTTTCGGATGAAAGCGGCTTGGTTTTTTGTGATAACCCACAGTATCTTGACACACATAGTATCCATTCGTTGTTTTGTGCTGACCAGTATTTAGGTAACGGCTTTGTATTAGCTTTTTCTGATGTTTTGTTTAGCGATGATATCTTGCGCTGGTTAATAGATACAGAAAATGACATTGTTTTAGCAGTTGATAATTCCTATCGTTACCATCGACATGAGATAGACAAAAACCTGGACTTAGTGGTCACTCGTGAAGGACGGACGGGACATCATCGCAGTTTATACCCAGTAAAAAAGAAAGTTGAAATTACTCGAATGGGCAAGAATGTTAGTATGGAGAAAGCTGATTATGAGTTTACAGGTCTAGCATATTTCTCGGAAGAGGGTGCCCGAATAGTTCATCAGGTGTATCGAGATTGTCTAGAGAATGTGCATGAATCTTTTCATGAAGCTGACTCCTTTGCTAAAGCCACTATTTCTGATTTTGTGCAAGAGATTATCAATCGAGGATTTTCAGTACATGGATTAGAGGTGTATAAGGGTTGGATGGAAGTTCATAATCAAATGGATATTGAAGTGGCTAGTAAAGAGTTACGTTCAGATTTGGTTGGATCATAAAGTATGATCGATGCACATGACTTTTTAGAAAGAATCCAAAAAGAAAACATTGGTTTGGCTACTGGTGTTCCAGGATCTTTGCTTAGTCCGTTAACCAATCATATAGTCGGTATTGATAATTTTGGTTACATCAATGCCGTAAGTGAAGGGGAGGCGATAGGTATCGCAGCTGGTAGCAGCCTAACAGGCAGGATAGGAATAGTACTGATTCAGAATTCAGGACTGGGCAATATAGTAAATCCTGTCACTTCATTGACCAACGTTTACCAAATACCTTTCCTATTAATAGTTTCTCATAGAGGTGATCCAGGCAAAAAACCTGATGCTGCGCAACATACAATCATGGGTGAGATTACCAATTCATTGATTGACCTTATCGGCATTTATCGACAAGATTTTCCATCAAACTATTTAGAAATTGATACAGCGGTGTCTAGCGCGTTTGATTTTATGCGCAAAGAATCACTCCCAGCTGCCTTTGTGTTAAAGAGGGATGTCCTGCAATCCTATGAATATCATGTACAACATAATGATTATGATTACGAGTTAGGTATGTTACTCAGTAATGATGAGTCTCCTATTATTTCATTAAGTATTCGAGATGCAATTGAATTATTGTCATTAGATCAAGATATATGTGTTTCAACCACTGGGATAATATCGCGAGAATTGTTTCAGGTCCGTGATCGACCGTTGAATTTTTATATGCAAGGCTCAATGGGAACTGCTGCTTCTCTAGGTCTAGGTGTGGCACTTAACAAACCAAATCGAAAGGTAGCAGTTTTCGATGGTGATGGTTCTATACTAATGCGTTTGGGGTCTTTGGCGACGGTTGGATATCACAAACCAGCCAATTATGTTCATGTTGTGTTAGACAATGAGATGTATGCGTCAACTGGCGGACAACCGTCAGCAGCTCCAGCGGTGTCTTTATCAGATATGGCTATAGCTGCAGGTTATAGAAAAGCCATTACAGTGTATGGTGCTGATGCTCTGTCACATTATTGGAATCAATTTCAACACGATGAAGCAGGCCCTTCACTTTTGCATGTAAAAGTAAAGCGCATTGCTGATAAAATGCCGCCTCGACCTAAATTAAGTCCTCCAGAAATTGCTAACAGATTTGCGGAGAGCATTAATGCATAAAAATATTATAAAACAGTCATTGTTTGAGGTGTCATACAAACAATAATATGTGTGGTTTTGTAGGTGTAGTGTCTTCAAATATAGAAGAACATATCGATCCTGTAGTTATGACCAGGATGACTGATACTATTGTGCATCGAGGTCCTGATGATCATGGATATCATTTTGAGAGTGGTGTTGGTTTGGGGTTTCGCAGATTGTCTATTATTGATTTGGATAAGGGCAGTCAACCAATGACCAATGAAAATCGAGATATCTGGTTATGTTTTAACGGGGAAATATATAACTATCAAGGTTTGGGCAATAAGTTGCGGTCTTTAGGTCACAATTTTCGTACCAGATGCGATACTGAAGTAATTGTTCATGCTTATGAAGAATGGGGAGTTCATGCAGTTGAGCATCTTGTTGGCATGTTCGCATTTAGCATTTGGGATCGGAATCAGAAAAAACTTCTACTGGTTAGAGACAGGATGGGTGTTAAACCTATTTATTGGACATTAGTGTCTGGCAAACTCATCTTTGGCTCTGAAGTGAAATCTATATTGGAATATCCAAATGTAGAAAGAACAGCCAACATAAATGCATTGTCTAGCTATCTTACATTTCGTCATGCAGTTGGTGACATGACATTCTATAGCGGAATCCACAAATTGATGCCAGGGTGTTATCTTGAATTTCAAGATGGTAAGGTGCACATTCAAAAATATTACGATTTACCAGTAAATGATACTTCAGAAGATCTTGGGGAGGATTATTAT
>DDZT01000004.1 GCA_002346435.1 Anaerolineales bacterium UBA3001 | reverse complement strand
GGATAGATAGCAGAATAGATTGGATTACTTAATCTACTTACATATGTGGCTAACTGTTTACCCATTTTGTACAATCCGATACTCTGCATATTGACGAACAATCCTAGTATAACCACATCTGCTTTATCGGTAGCAATTTTTCTGAAACTATCTAATTTCATGCTAATTAACATTGTGCGAATTTCATCGTAATGTTGCTGGAGTACGCTTAATTTGGCTGTCCAGCAGCTGGCGCCGCAGCGCGCTTGTAGTTTGTTGTTTGAATATAGCAGTAGGATGATAGATTGTGTGATTGACACTGCGGAAATAGCAGTTAGATACCCTATTACTTCAAATTTATTGAGCAATGCTATGGCGACAAGCACAAAGGTTAATATTGAAGATAGTACATTCACTATAGAAAGCCATCTGAAGCGATTTAGAACCCTGAGAACAGAGGTGGTTGTACCTGTTGTTGCGGCAAAGAAATCTCGGAGTATGATTATGCGAAACAGCAAAGTCCCATCAGTAGAATCAAGTATCCATAAGCTTAGTGTAGGTGCAATAATATACATTACCGCGCAGGTTACAGTGGCCATAGACACGTTTAGTAATAGACCTAGCTTGACAATAGCAAGCGCTTCCAACTTCTGTTCATTAGACAGATATAAGCTAAGATATTTAACTATCGTTTTCCGGGTTTGTATACCAAGTAAAGATCCTACTAGACTCACCCAACCAACAATTAGTGTGGCTTTTCCATATCCTTCTGCACCAAGCAGGCGAGCCACTAGAGGGAATTGAATCACACTCACGATCGCAGCCACGGCTTCAGCAGCCAACAACCACCCACTATTCCGTGCCAACCTTTGTAGAGCCGTGTCTATCACAGAATTTTTTATTTGGGAAAATACTAGTCTCTTATCAGAGGCATCTTTCTTCATAATGATGGCCTTCTTCCATAGTTCTGCTAGCAAATGTTACTGCATTATATTTATTTCATTTTACTTAGCATTGATCTTTCTAATTGAAATTATAAGTCCATAGACTTGCTACCGGTCCAACTAATTGAAAATCCAGACTTTGGTATAATCTTATTGATGCATAGTTGTCATTTTGAGTGACTACCTCAGTAGCTATACATTTGTCATCTTTGTAGTGATCTAGCAGATTGACTATAAGAGCTCGGCCTATTCCTTGCCTTTGGTATTCTGGTAGTACTGCTGGTCTAGCTATAAATAATACATTAGTGTTAATGGTTGCTAACAGATAGCCTATACAGGTGTTGTTGACCAAAGCTACTATTGCATATTGGGCCTTATTTAAGGCCATTGTTAGCATTTGACTTGAACATTGCCACATATTGTTGAACACGGCATTATCTAATGAAGTAATTTCACACAAATCTTCATAGGTGGCTTCTCTAATTTTAGCTAATGATTCTGTCACACCAGGTGTAGATTTGTGCCTACGTCTAAGTGCAACAATTTTACCAGTGGCTGTATAGCCCCATGAATTTAGCAATGTTTCAGACCAATTGTTAGTACTTAGTGCGTATACGGAGCATATGTCTTGTTGCCGTAATATATGTTCCACTTTGTTCCAAAGTAATTGCATAACTTCGATGCTGTCTGAGAAATTGTATGATGATGCTAAACGCACCCATGCAAAATCAGTGTCCTCCTTAGGTATAGATAGAACGCATACTATATTATCACCGTCTATACCAATGTGACATTGGTGATGATACAACAACTCTTCTATGCTTAGCCATTCCAGATTTTGGTGTAAGCAAGTGTTGGAGGAGAGAAATTGTAAGATGTCTGGATGTTTAGAGGACTGTGCAAGGCATATTGTTATTTGAGGCTGGGACATCACAATAGATTATAGGTTAGCAATCTATCATTTAATTGATTGCAGACTAAGTCCTCTGTTCCAGAGGAACATAATCACGTTTAATATTACCAGTATAAATTTGTCGTGGACGAGCAATACGTTGGTCGGTGTCGTCAATAAGTTCTAGCCATTGAGCAAGCCAGCCAGGTGCACGTCCTAAAGCAAACAAAACTGGAAACATATCAACTGGGAAACCCATAGCTTGATAGATAATACCACTGTAAAAGTCCACATTGGGATACAAGCTGCGTGATATGAAGTAGTCGTCTTCTAGAGCAATACGTTCGAGTTCTAGTGCAATGTCTAGTAATGGATTTCCACCTGTCACCTCGAGAACTTTCTCAGCAACATCTTTGATTATTCGAGCGCGCGGATCATAATTTTTATATACCCGATGCCCAAATCCCATCAGGCGGAACTTCCCATCTTTTACCTGGTCAATGTAACTTGGGATTTTATCCAAATGTCCTATCTCAGTCAGCATACGGAGTACAGCTTCATTCGCTCCACCATGAAGTGGCCCATAAAGGGCAGCTGCTGCTCCCGCCATAGCACTACAAGGGTCTGCGTAGCTTGAACCAATATTACGCATTACTGAAGTTGAACAGTTCTGCTCATGATCAGCATGCAATATGAATAGCACATCAAGAGCTTTAGCCAAGGTAGGATTTACTTGATAATCGCTTTGATTCATATAATCCATCATGTATAGTAGGTTTTCTGTGTAACCCAGCGAACTATCTGGATAGTTATATGGCCTACCAATACGGCGTCGGTAAGCAAAAGCTGCAACAGTAGGTAGTTTTCCCAATAGACGCCATATTTGCTTCTGTCTAGAGGTATTATTGTGGATATCTTTTGCATCTGGATGCAGAGTAGACATAGCCGCGATGGTGCCAATAAGCATGCCCATAGGATGGGCATCGTACCGAAAAGTTTGCATTAATTTAGCCAAATTTTCGTGAATATAGGTGTGATGCATTACTCTTTCTTCCCAGTTCTCAAGCATTTCACTATTAGGTAAATCACCGTATATGAGCAGGTAAGCGACTTCTAGAAAAGTGCTATGTTCAGCTAATTGCTCGATGGGATATCCACGATACATTAGTATGCCCTTCTCACCATCAACGAACGTTATCTCACTATTGCAAGATGCAGTGTTTGTATATCCAGGGTCGAATGACATCATACCAAAATCGTCTTTGTTTACCTTGATCTGTCGCAAGTCTAAAGCGTTGATGGTATCATTTGCGACTGGAATTTCATAACTTATATTGGTGCGGTTGTCAGTGATTGTTAAGGTGTCTTTTTTCATTTAAATTAACCTTTATATCTCGTGTAAATGCCATAGTGTAACTGTGAAGTGAATTTCATTAAAGACCTATGACATATTTATGTTGGTCTAGTTTTGTGTATTTAAAATTATTGTCTGCATTATTCTAACGTGATTATACAATTAACTAAGTATAGGTGACAGACAATCTTAAATATTACATTTGCGTTGTATAATAGAGTATTGTACACTTTGAGTTTAGTTCGGAGGCATCTAAATGGCATCAAGTGGTCGTGAAAAAGCATTAGAGACAACACTTTCTCAGATACAAAAGCGTTTTGGAGAGGGAGCATTAATGCGAATGGGAGATGCGTCCACCTTACAAGTGGAATCGATTTCTACGGGTTGTATTTCGTTGGATATTGCCTTGGGAATTGGTGGTATTCCCAAAGGTAGGGTCACTGAAATATATGGACCTGAGTCTTCTGGCAAAACTACTCTCTGTCAGCATATAGTTGCTGAGTCCCAGAAAGTAGGGGGTGTTTGTGCCTTTATCGACATGGAGCATGCTTTAGATCCTAGTTATGCGGCTAAAGTAGGTGTTGATATCGAGAATATGTATATATCGCAACCGGACACTGGTGAACAAGCATTGGAGATTGCAGATTCACTGGTGCGTTCGGGTGCAATTGATGTAATAGTCGTTGATTCTGTAGCTGCGTTAGTTCCTAGAGCTGAGCTGGAGGGTGATATGGGTGATGCGACTATGGGAAATCAGGCACGTTTGATGAGTCAAGCATTGCGAAAGTTGTCTGGAGCCATCAAGCAGTCAAATACTGCAATGGTGTTTACGAATCAGCTTCGGCAGAAAATAGGAGTCATGTTTGGAAATCCAGAGACTACTACCGGTGGTCAGGCTCTTAAGTATTATTCTAGCGTACGATTGGATGTACGACGCCTTCAGGCAATCAAGAGTGGTCAGCAGATTGTTGGCAATCGTGTAAGAGTACGAGTGACGAAAAACAAGGTTGCACCTCCTTTCAGGCAGACAGAATTTGACATTATGTATGATCAAGGAATTAGTAAGGCCGGTGATTTGCTGGATCTTGGGGTTGAACATGAAGTTATTGACAAGCGAGGAGCTTTTTATAGCTTTGATGATACTAGGTTGGGTCAAGGGCGTGAGAACGCCAAGCAGTATCTAAGTGATAATATGGACATGGCTGTTGAGATAGAGAAATCTGTTAGAGCGATTGCTGCTCCTGAAAATGTAATAAATGGTAATGATGATAGTGAAAGTGTAAATAGCAGTAATGAGTGAGGAGATTTGTTTTAAGTGTGGTTTGTTTGTGTGAACTGTACTACAAAAATATATTGATACTGATGCTAGATGTTAGTAATTTAGCACGGTCATGGTTTTACTGAAACTGCTTGTTAGCTAACAGGCTATTTGAAATGAGGACAGGTACCATATTTAGGTGTATGGTTCAGGTGGAGTTGAATAAAAGGGCCGTAGATGAATGATATACATACGGACAATAATTGTAGAATTTTCATCGTATTATTTCGGCCCTATTAGGTATATTGACATCTAATAATTAGCAGTGTGCTTATAAGTTGTAATTGCTATATTTGTTCAACATCTTAGCTAATGTATTAGCAGATACTATTTCTGAAAAACTATTAGTTTTGTGTAATGACCGTGGTGTGATTGATAACCACGGTTTTTTTGTTGGATTTTATATGGACACTATAACGGACATTAAACCTCAAAGACGTGACAAGAATCGAGCAAACGTCTTTCTAGGTGGAAAATTTGCTTTTAGCTTATCCTACAATCAGGCTAAGTTGTTAACTGTTGGACAAGAATTATCATCAGTTGTAATGTCGAATCTCTTGGAATCTGATAGTGTGGATAAGGCATATGAAAAAGCGTTACGGTTCATTAGTTATAGGCCTCGATCTGGTCTAGAAGTTCGTAATAGGTTAAACAAATATGGGATTGAATCTCAGGTGGTAGAAAAAGTGATTAGTCGTCTGCAGGATAATAATGTGCTCAACGATACCGAATTTGCTTTGTTATGGGTTGAAAATAGACGAACATTCAGGCCTCGTGGAAAATTGCTGTTACGCAAGGAATTGTTAGCTAAAGGCATTAGCGATAATGACATTGAAATTGCACTAAGTGAAGTTGAAGAATCGGCTGATGCACGTCGGTTAGCTTATTCTAAGTTGTCTAAATATAATGATTCATCATTGGATTATCTTCGTCAAAGGATATGGTCTTTGCTATCTAGGAATGGCTTCGATTACAGTATTGTCAATGATGTGGTTAGTGAGATTATCCAACTAAAACTAGAAGGTGAGGATTAAATAATGAGACCCGATATCATCACAGTTATTTTGATCACTATACTAATAAGTGTGATCATTTTAGTAGCTCTGAACCGTTACTATAAAAATTTGTTATATAGAAAACATCAATTGTCTCAAGAAAAATTGGAATCTGATTACGAGCAGAGGACCCGCGATTTAGAAATAGGAGCTAAGGAAGATTTACATAATAAACGTGAAATACTGGATAAAGAACTGTTCGAGCGTAGGAAACGAGTTTCTGACGAGGAACGACGTATGGAACAGCGTAGGAATAAACTTGAGATACAATCTTCGGAACTTGATAAGCGCAAGAATAAATTGGACAAATATAAGTTTGATATAGAACAAAAAGACAAAGAGATTGATGACAAACTAGGGCTACAAATTGAGGAGTTGCAGCGGATTGCAGGTCTTACAAAAAGTGAGGCGAAAAATGAATTAATGCAGATGACCGAGAAGGAATCCCGCGATGATATGGCTCGTATGATTAGGAGTATAGAAAAAGAAGCCAAGTCCGAAGGTGAAGACAGAGCTCGTAAATTACTTGTATTAGCTATGCAGCGTGTGTCAAGTGACCAGGTTTCCGAGCATTCGACAACTACAATACCTATACCTTCAGATGATATCAAAGGTCGAATAATTGGTCGTAATGGTCGTAACATAAGGTCTTTTGAACAAGTAGCTGGAGTAGATGTAGTTGTGGATGGAGCTCCAGATTCAGTTATGGTTGCGTCATTCG
The DNA here is from genome assembly GCA_002346435.1 of Anaerolineales bacterium UBA3001. Taxonomy (GTDB): domain Bacteria; phylum Chloroflexota; class Anaerolineae; order Anaerolineales; family UBA11657; genus UBA11657. The sequence continues at coordinate 10,827 of DDZT01000004.1, read as the reverse complement.
ATCCAATACGTAGAGAGGTAGCACGTCGCGCTCTCAGTAAACTTATTTTGGATGGTCGTATTCATCCAGCTCAAATTGAAAAGGTTGTGGGCGAATCGCGTGAAGCCGTAGAAGTTATTGTTAAAGAGGAAGGTGAAAAGGCTGTTTATGATGCTGGAGTACTTGGCCTAGATGTGCAAATAGTTCGTTTGCTAGGAAAACTTAAATTCCGCACTTCTTATGGTCAGGATCAGCATTCTCATGCTGTGGAAACTGCATTGATAGCTGGCGTGATTGCGGCTGAGTTAGGAGCAGATGTGGAAATATCAAAATCAGGAGGGCTGTTGCACGATATAGGAAAAGCCATAGATCATGAGGTCGAGGGTACGCATGCTGCCATAGGAGCGGAAATTTGTCGTCGTTACGGTGTTTCACCGGTCATATGTAATGCTATAGCTGCACATCATCATGAGGTTGAACAAGAGACTGTGGAGGCGACAATTGTTGAAGTAGCCGATGCGATTTCAGGCTCACGACCCGGTGCTCGTCGTGAAAATTTTGAACAATATGTGAAGAGGATACGTTCTTTGGAAGAGATTGCTAGTTCGTCAGAAGGAGTTAAAGAAGCGTTTGCTTTACAAGCCGGTCGTGAGGTTCGTATCATAGTGAGTCCTGACAAGGTTGATGATCTTGCTGCAATTAAGATTGCAAAAGAAGTGGCTAATAAAGCTGAGAATGATTTGCAGTATCCTGGTCAAATAAAAGTAACTGTAATCAGGGAAACTCGAGCTGTACATTATGCGAAATAGAGTTATTTGATAATAGATTTAACCAGTTGTGCGTAGCCTACCATATAAATACCATTGATTTTTCGGTGGAAAGGCGATTTGCAGGTCTTTTTCCCATATAAACTGTTCTTTTTTGAACATTTTGTACAAGTTATCATCACATTTGTTAATTCTGGTACGAATATCGGCAATCTCTTTCGTGTCATCTAGTATGTCTAGCAGCAATTGAATATAAACACGACCATAAATTTCTTCTACATAATACTGGGACCAGTCATTTGCATCTTCAAGACACTCGTCGATGTATATTTCCCATGATCGTAATCTTCCTAGTATTTCAATAAGTGCTTTTCGTTTAACATTTGCATTCCATTGGTTAAGATGGTCATCCAGGGATTTCAGTAACCCATTTTTCTCTTCTTGAATTTTGTGCTCTATTATGCACTCTACCGTTGCTAGTTTATGTGCACAAAATAGAATGCCAGCTATCGTTAGTTTTGGGTATCGATTTAGAAATGGACCAGGCTTTGATAGTTGCCAGAATACTATTTCGGATTTTATGAAAGGCACAAAATCATATAGGATAGATTTTAGTATTGCAATATCGTGTAATGCGTCATACATGGTATTCCAATATTTCTCGCAAAGCTTGATTAATTGAATCGCATTGGTGAGCTATACATGGGATTGCCGGAAATTTCCCTCCAGCGTTCGTCAAATTCCTGAAGATGCCATTCATGTACTTGCCAATTCATGTGATCTGTGAATTGTAAGTTAGCCTCAAATCCTAATAGCCAAGCCAAGTGATTTTTAAGGCTTGGAATATCTTTCTCTGAACGTAATCGCAACCATTTAGAAGGGTCCCACTCTAGCTCGATACTGGCATTACTATGGTTACCAATTAATTTGTAGGGTGCACTTGTGGTTTCCGCATCAAGCCATATCGAATATAAACCAGATGACCATAGTGATTGTCGTACAGTCTCTGCAATATTATGAGGTATGTAGCCGGGATTTTGATAAAACCATTTTTGTGAAAATGTATTCATTATTTTCCTATAAGATAATTATATTTGTTTAACGTCGTTTTTGTCAGGTTGGTAAGTTCCTTTGACCCATGTTGAGTCTTTCTCGCCTATTTCCTGTTTCCATATAGGAACAATCTCTTTTAGTCTGTCAATGCCGTAACGAGCAGCTTCGAAAATTCCTGAGTCTCTGTGAGCACTTGTACATGCAATCATGACTGTTTGGTGACTAGGTTCTAAGCTTCCTGTGCGTTGAAATATGGCAATACCATATATATTTGGCCATCGAGATCGGACTTCAGATGCTACCTGGTACATCTTAGTTTCAGCCATTGGAGAATATGCTTCATAGTTTAGTTGTTCTACTATATCAAGGTTATTGTTTGTTGTTACGTCATCATTCTGAGCTCTTACTATTCCGGAAAATACACACATAGCGCCAGTTGATGGACCCACAATGTTAGCCATAACTTCGTCAATACTGAACGGTTCGGATTTGATTTCTATGATGGTAGGTTTTTCCTGTCCGCCTGATACGGGCGGAAATATAGCAATCTCAGCATCTTCTGGTACTTTTTCTTCTGGAAATGCGAATTCATGATTGATTGATACAAGAGCGGTGGGGAGCAAATCTTTCAACTCAGGAAGATGATTTGCAATTTCTTGTTTTAGGTCTGCAACTGTGGATTTGTCTTTAATATTAATGGATATTATGTTGGTTCCTGCATATTCCTTGATGCTGGCAAAGAGAAGAATTGATATTTTCATATGGTGTTTAAGTTTATTGTTGTTATGGTTGAGGTTGTGTGTTTATTACATCTCCACTCTGGCCACCACTTTTCTCTACTAAACGCACGTTGGTTATAAGTATTGATTTTTCCACTGCTTTTGTCATGTCGTATATAGTCAGTGCAGCTGTAGTAACAGCTACCAGTGCTTCCATCTCAACACCTGTTTTGCCAGTTGACCGCACAGTAGCAGTAATAGTTACGCCATGTTGTTTCTCTTGTCCAAGCAATTCAGAGTCAGACATTTCTACTTCTATATGACTTAATAATAGAGGGTGACACAATGGTATAAGATCAGCAGTGCGTTTAGCTGCTTGTATACCAGCAATTTTTGCCACTCCATAAACATCACCCTTTTTAGTATTTCCACTACGTATTTGATTTAGAGTATCTTTCTTCATATGTACTTCAGCGGTAGCAACAGCAACTCGCTTACTTTCTGGTTTGTGCGCAATATCTACCATGCGAGCACGACCCTTGTTGTCTATGTGGCTGAGCGAAGTGTGTTTGTTCATAAAACTCAATTGTAATAATATTATCTCTATTACTATATACTAACCTATTAGTCTAACCATTGCTAAGATTTTGGTTATATTTTCAATGAAACTACATTCCAAAGGATAGTCGTATCATAAGCTCTTCCGGCAGTTGCTCAATCATCATCTGGTCTTGTGTTGCTCTGATATCATACGCTACTCTTCGTTGTTCCCACGTATGCTTAGTAAGATCTAATATTCCATATGCTGCCAATGGATTGTGATCACGCGGTTGTCCAACACTGCCAGGGTTAAGTATATACTGTCTCTCAAATAAGTTAATAGATTGTGTAGTATTTACTGAGATTTCATTACATTGTATACCGTCATGACTAAATATACGTGGTATGTGCGTATGACCGACTAGACATAATTTACCTCTAACATTTGTGAAATTTTGATTAGCTACGTTTGTGTCTGTAATATATTCCCACAATGGATTGTTGGGACTACCATGCACTAAGGTCACATCATTTGTATAAACTGTTGATTCGATTTTCTCGAGAAAATTGTAGGATTCAGTAGATAATTCATTTTTAGTCCAATGTAATGCTTGGTAAGCGATAGGATTGAATGTGCTTAAATCCATTTTAGCAACTGTTGCATAATCGTGATTTCCAGAAATACATATAAATTCTGGCAAACTTTGTACTATTTGCAAACATTCGTTTGGGTATGGCCCATAACCTACTAGGTCGCCTAGGCACCATAGTACATCGTAAGTATCTTTAGCATCTTTTAGCACAGATTCTAGTGCATGTAAGTTAGCGTGTATGTCAGCAATTACTAGTATTCTCATGTTGTCTCAATTTTCTCAGACTTTATGATAGCATGTGTATGTGTAGTCGCCCACTTGTACCCTTTCAAGCTGGTCGCTATAATTCCGTTGCCATGCCTATCATGGATTCCCATGCGTTGGATTTTATTAGCTATAGTTATGATCAAACGCTGCGTTATGGAGTGAAGTTGGGTCAACTACTTAAACCTCAAGATTTTCTTGGTTTAAGTGGTAATTTAGGGTCGGGTAAAACTGCTTTGGCAATTGGTGTTGCACGTGGATGGGGGTCCTTGGAGTCGGCTACCAGTCCGTCTTATATCTTAGTCAATGAATATTCTCGTGCTGATGGGGCAGAATTACATCATATGGATTGTTATCGGTTAAGCACTGCTGTTGATGCTGACCATATTTGTGTAGATGAGCGGTTAGAGTCAGGTGCTGTTTTGATTGTAGAATGGCCTGAACATATTAAGTCCTGGATACCTAAGCAGAAACTGTGGGTTACAATGAGTTACATAACGGAAGATAAACGTAGCATACAGATGCGTGCTGATGGCAATCGCTTCACACAACTACTTGCGGAATTTCGTAAAAATGCTTTTCAACATGGAAGTGCATGATGTTATTGGGTATTGATACTGCTACCGAGAGGGCCAGTGTAGCACTTTATGATGGTCTAGAAATACATTCTGAACATAGTTGGCGGAGTGGCAACAATCATACTGTAGAGCTAGCATCATATGTCAATCGTATGATGATTGCTGCAGGTGCTAATACTCAATCATTAAGTGGTATAGCAGTTGCCATAGGACCAGGCTCTTTTACTGGTTTGCGTATTGGCCTTGGATTTGCTAAGGGTCTTTCTATTGCACACTCGATACCTTTAGTAGGTATTTCAACTTTAGATGTTCTTGCATATATGCAACCAAAAGTTGACTGTGTAATGTTGGCGCTTATTTCAGCGGGTAGAAAAAGTATTGTATCTGGAAGATATATATGGCACTCAGGTAGATGGAAAACTGATGGTGCTCCATATATTACTACTTGGCAGGAGGTCGTACAGGAGACCAAATCAGGCAGTTTTTACATATGTGGAGAGTTGGGGACTGTTGACCGTGCGGAATTTGCAGAAAATGTAATTATAGCGCCGTCGCCATTGAATGTGCGTCGGGCTGCCTATATGATTGAAATAGCAATAAAACGCTTGGATACAGGAGATTTGGATGAACCCAATTCATTATCACCATTTTATTTGCGTACCACTTAGGTCAATCACTAATTTGAACTATGGTTGTAGAATGATAGTAGTGTAGTTATCAAGCTATGGCAAATATATTAATCACAGGTGGTGCTGGATTTATTGGCAGCAATTATGCTGCTCGTTTATTGCAGTGTGGCCACAAAGTCACATTATTTGACAATCTTTCTCGTAAAGGATCAGCAAAAAATCTTGATTGGCTCAATGAAACATTTTCTGATGGACTCGAATTTTTTCTGGGAGATATACGTGATGTTGAAAGTGTCAATTCGGCAGTATCTGAAAAGGATGCTGTTTTTCACTTTGCTGCTCAAGTAGCTGTGACCGAATCTGTAAGATGCCCAAGAGAGGATTTTGAAATTAATGCAGTTGGGACCTTTAACTTGTTGGAAGCTGCAAGGAAATCAGTCAAGAAACCTTTAGTTGTATATGCCTCCACAAACAAGGTGTATGGAGCTATGGATGAATTGGAAGTGGTGGAATTAGAAAAGCGGTGGACATATAAGGATTTGCCATTAGGTATTTCTGAAAATCGTCCTTTGGATTTTCATTCTCCTTACGGGTGCTCTAAAGGAGCAGGGGATCAATATGTGCGTGATTATGCACGCATTTATGAATTACCAACAGTTGTATTTAGACAATCATGCATTTATGGAACACGTCAGTACGGTATCGAAGATCAAGGTTGGTTGGCTCATTTTATCATCTCTATTCTTCAGGATTCCGAAATTAATATTTATGGTGATGGTAAACAGGTGCGCGATATTCTGTGGGTGGACGATTTGTTAGATGCATATGATTTAGTATTGAGCGATCCATCTCGATTTACAGGAGGAGTTTTTAATATTGGAGGGGGATCAGCATTTACAGTTTCCATTTGGAATGAAATGGAGCCTCTTCTCAGCAAATTGGCTGGAAGAAGTATATCTGTGAAACATCACGATTGGAGACCGGGAGATCAGAAGGTGTATATTAGTGATATAACCTTATTTGAGAATTATGGTTGGAATCCTAAGGTTAATCCTATGAATGGAGTACGGATGCTGTGGGATTGGGTAAATAATAATCTCAGTTTAGTATCACAAATTTAGGAGCAATGAAGATGGTGTTTGAATCTGACAATCTGGAAGTTGTAGATAAGAAAATACGGACATGTGAGTTGTGTACATTGGCAAACACTCGTAAGCATGCTGTTCCTGGGTCAGGTAATATTGATGCTAATATTATGTTTATCGGAGAGGGGCCTGGTAAAAATGAGGATGAAAATGGGTTGCCATTTGTAGGTGCAGCGGGTAAGTTTCTTGACGAACTTCTACAAGGAATTGATTTACGACGTGAAGATGTTTATATAACGAATATAGTGAAATGCCGTCCTCCACAAAATCGTGATCCAAATCCAGGGGAGATAGCATCTTGCAATGCATATCTCGAGAGGCAGATAGACTTGATTAATCCAAGTGTAATTGTAACTTTAGGTAGATTTTCAATGGCACGCTGGTTTCCTGGTACCCGAATCAGTGATATTCACGGGGTACCTAAGCGTTTCGGGTCACGTGTTGTTGTGCCTATGTTCCATCCTGCAGCGGCTCTTTACAATCCTAATAAGCGTCCTGTACTTCATGAAGATTTTAGTCGCTTACCAGGTTTTATCACTGAAATGAATAGTGAAGATGATCATGAGGCTCAGACAGTTTTTGAGCAATTAGACTTGTTATAGTGTGATTGCATTAGTGTGGACAGGGTCCATGCTGGAAGTTATAATTCTCGATTGCATAGAAGATATGTCAGTTTAATATAATAATCAAAATAACAAGCGTGATACTTTGAGAATTTTGTTTTGTGCATAATGATAAGTAGAGTGAATATATGAGATTCCTTATTACAGGTGGTGCTGGTTTCATTGGCAGCCATTTATCCGAAGATCTATTGGCAGCTGGTCATAGTGTGGTTGCCATAGATGACCTTTCTACTGGCAGAATGCACAATGTAGAGTCTGTGTCAAACAATAAGGAATTTCAATTAGTAGTCGAATCCATCACTAATACAACTGTGATGGATCGTTTAGTGAGCGAGTGTGATATCATCGTACACTTAGCTGCTGCAGTTGGGGTTGAGCTGATTGTTCGTTCTCCTGTCCATACAATAGAGACTAACGTCATGGGTACAGAGAACGTGTTGCGGACAGCTCGCCGTTATCGCAAAAAAATACTTATTGCTTCAACATCTGAGATTTACGGGAAATTGAATAATGTACCTTTCAAGGAGGATGATGATAGCCTGATGGGTGCTACCACTCGTCATCGTTGGGCTTATGCTACTTCAAAGGCATTGGACGAATTCTTGGCTTTGGCTTACCATAAGGAAATGGGTCTACCAGTAGTAATTTTCCGTTTGTTTAATACGATAGGTCCGCGTCAACGGGGACGTTATGGGATGGTTGTACCGCGCTTTGTGAGTCAGGCTTTGTCCGGTTCTGACATAACAGTTTACGGAGATGGCAATCAGAGTCGGTGCTTTTGTGATGTAAGAGATGTCATCCCTGCAATTAAATCACTGGCTGAATCTTCTGAAGCCGAAGGGCGTGTATTCAATATAGGTGCTAAAGATGAAATATCTATTCTTGATTTGGCACGTAAAGTAAAAGATATGTGTAATAGTCAGTCAAAGATTATCCTAGTTCCTTATGAGCAAGCTACGGAAGAAGGATTTGAAGATATGCGTCGTCGGATTCCTGATATTAGTCGTATTAATGACCTCATTGGGTGGAATCCGAGCATTGCACTAGATGACACTATTGCGGATATTATCAAACAATTTAAGGAAGATGGTTTAAGTGACACAATCACGGAACTCCCTAATGGAGAGCGAGTAGTGGTGGATTGAGCGCTCGCTTTGGCCATGCCCAAATCGCTTAGTACAGCTCTAACAGATAAGATTCAAAATAAAGAGGCCCGCGTAGGTATTATTGGACTAGGTTATGTTGGGCTGCCTTTGGCTGTTGAATTTGCTCAGGCAGGCTACCATGTTGTGGGTATTGATACAGATTCAATCAAAGTGGATGCTCTGAATAGGGGTGATTGCTATATCACTGATATATCAGCCGAATTATTTAGTGATATGGTCTCAACGGGCCGACTAATGGCCACGCAGGATTACGGAGCTATCGGTGAGCTTGATGCTATTAGCATATGTGTTCCTACACCACTTCGGAAAACTCGGGATCCTGATATGTCATATGTTGTAGCTGCTGCTAATCAAATAGCTAAGCATTTGCGGCCAGGCACGCTGATTATTTTGGAGAGCACAACGTATCCTGGCACTACTGCTGAGGTGGTATTGCCTATTATGATTGGAAATGGATATGTTGTCGGTGAAGACATATTTCTAGCATATTCACCAGAAAGAATTGATCCTGCAAATACCATTTATGGTGTTCGCAACACACCGAAAGTAATTGGCGGGGTCACGTTAGATTGTGCCGATGTAGCTATGGCACTCTACGATACGGTAGTGGAAGAGGTGGTTAAAGTCTCTTCTACACAAGCAGCTGAAATGGTGAAACTGCTTGAAAACACATTTCGAGCTGTAAATATAGGTCTTATTAACGAAATCGCTATTATGTGCGATAAGTTGGGAATTGATGTATGGGAAGTAATAGCAGCTGCAAAAACGAAACCATTTGGATATATGCCATTTTATCCAGGGCCTGGTTTGGGGGGACATTGTATCCCTATTGATCCCCTTTATCTTTCATGGAAGCTAAAATCTCTGAATTTTAATGCACGTTTCATAGAGCTTGCTGATGAAATAAATACTAATATGCCTCGTTATGTTGTGCGAAAGGTTGCTGAAGCTTTGAATGAAGATAGTAAACCAGTTCGTGGATCTAAGGTTCTGATATTAGGTGTTGCGTACAAGGCTGATGTGGATGATGTACGTGAAGCGCCAGCACTAGATATCATACAACTATTGATGCAGCAAGGTGCGATAGTTCACTATCATGATCCATATGTATCGAGTATCCAGTTCGATCAAGTAGATATAAGCTCTGTTGATCATGATCTGTCAATTTTGGAGTCAGTGGATTGTGTGATCATTGTAACTGACCATAGCTATTATGACTGGACTGACATTCTGAATCACACCAACTTGGTTGTTGATACGAGGAATGCTACAGTGGGCTTGAATGGCCTTGCCAGGGTAGTCAAGATATAACCGTACTATACAGATGCGTTTATATGTAGTCTCTGGTTCTTATCATCCTGAGGTTGGTGGTCCTTCTACCTATCTTAGAAGACTGCTGCCTGAGCTCATAGAACGTGGACATCATGTTTCCGTTATTACCTATACTGATGCTAAAAATAGTGGAATAGATGATGGTTTTCCTTACCCCGTATATCGAGTTTCGCGCAGCTGGCCTTTAATCCTTCGATTAGTTTTGTTCACTATAAATATATTGTGGAGAGCTCGCTATTATGACGTACTGTTTGTAAGCGATTATGGCTTACCTGTTATTCTGGCTAACCTCATATTACGTAAACCTATAGTGTTGAAAAATGTGAGCGATTTTGCCTGGGAATATAGCGTGCGCCACAATTGGATCAACAAACGGCAAACTATCGATGAATTTCAGATTAGTAGACATGGGTGGCGGGTTCGTGTATTGCAGAAAATACGTGCATGGTATACAAAAAAAGCTAGTCTGGTAATTGTTCCCAGCAAATATATAGGCAAATTGGTTTCTGGTTGGGGTGTGTCACCTGATCACATTAGAGTTGTCTACAATGCTCTAGATTATAGTCGTTTTGATAATTTGCCCAGCAAAATAGATGCTCGCAAAATATTGGGTTATTCTGAAAAATTGCCTATAGTGCTGACCGCAGCTAGATTGGTATCATGGAAAGGTGTTGATAGCATAATACGGACTATTGCTAAAATCAGAGATGATTTTCCTAGGATAGGCTTGATGGTAGCAGGTGATGGTCCTGAGCGTAAACAGCTGGAAAAACTTGCTGCGGAATCTGAATTACCGGTGCAATTTCTTGGTTTTAGATCTCAGGAGAATTTATACAATATTATGCGTGCTGCAGATGTGTTTGTCCTATTTTCAACCTATGAAGGTATGCCTCATTCAGTTTTAGAAGCAATGGCCTGTGGAACTCCGGTGGTAGCATCATCAATCGGCGGTACTGTTGAGGTGATAACAGATCAAGTAAATGGATTGCTTGTGCCTGCTGGCAATGAAACAGCTTTGGCTGATGCCATTAGACAATTATTGAACCAAGGTTCTTTGGTACAAAAACTGTCAATAGGTGCAGGCCATACATTACAACGGTTTTCATGGGACAGTCTAATTGAAAAAACTGAGAATTATTTGCTGGAGGTCATCAATTGAATTTACTTATGCTTAGTGGTGATACCACCGTTGTAAGAGGTGAGCGAGGAGCTTTTTACAATACACTAAGTGAATTGTCATCACATTGGTACAATATCGATATTCTGACTAGTCATGTACCTGGTGTGACTAGATATGAATGTTTTGATAACGTAAATTTCTATTGTTCAAATTACGCGAAAATACTGCAGCCGTATTTTATACGGAAACAAGGGCGCGCATTAGCGGATATGCAGAATTACGACTTGATAGTTTCACATGACTATGGCTGGTTTCTTAA
>DDZT01000031.1 GCA_002346435.1 Anaerolineales bacterium UBA3001 | reverse complement strand
TACTGGTCCTGATCCAGGCCCGCCTCCTCCATGTGGGGTTGAAAAGGTTTTGTGTAGATTGTAGTGCATTACGTCAAAACCAATGTCGCCTGGTCTTACAATTCCTGTAAGAGCATTCATGTTTGCCCCATCTCCGTAAATTAGCCCACCACAGTCTCGTACTATTTTTACAACTTCTTCAATTTGTTCCTCAAACAACCCCAATGTGTTTGGATTGGTTATCATCAGTCCTACAATATCTTCGCCGCATTCGGACCTTAAAGCATCTACGTCGACGTTTCCTCTAGCATCCGAAGGTAGTTCGATAACCTCTAAACCACTCATTGTTGTACTGGCAGGATTGGTGCCATGTGCGGAGTCCGGGATTAATATCTTGCGGCGCGTGTTGTCTCCACGAGACAGATGATAATCGCGCATCATCATTATTCCTGTAAGCTCTCCGTGTGCACCAGCAGCTGGCTGCAATGTTACTGCTGCGAAACCTCCGATTTCCTTAAGCCACTCCTGTAATTCGTACATAAGAGCTAAATTCCCTTGCACAGTATTTACATCTTGCATGGGATGGCTATGCATAAATCCTGGTAAGCGGGCTGCATCTTCGTTGATACGCGGATTGTATTTCATAGTGCAGGAACCGAGAGGATAAAAACCAGAGTCTATTGAATGATTTAATTGAGACAGACTTTGAAAATGACGTATTACATCAAGCTGTGTTAATTCAGGTAAATCTAAATCGTCTCGTATAATATCAGTTGGCAATTCTTCAATCGGAACATCTGGTTCTGGCAGAGTTACTCCAATGCGACCTGGACTACTTAATTCATAAACTGTTGGTTCTGCACTATTGTTAGATGTATTCATGATATCTCTCCTAGAGCATCACATAGACACTGTATGTCGTCGGTTGAAATCATCTCAGTAAACGCTAATAGCATATGGTCTTTTAGATGTGGGTAATCTTGTCCTAAGTCATATCCGCCAATAAGTCCATATTCATCAAACAAACTTTTGTTAATATCTATTATTGGTTTTGTACAATGTACTGCAAATTCATGAAAAAATGGTTGATGTTTCCGTACTGAAAAACCGGGAATCTTATCTATTTGTTTGGCAGCATAGTGTGCTTTGTGGTAACAAAGCTCCGAAACTTTACGTAATCCTTGTTTCCCTAAAACAGACAGATATATAGCAGCGGCAGTGACCATTAGACCCTGATTAGTGCAAATGTTGGAAGAAGCTTTATCACGGCGTATATGTTGCTCTCGAGGAGTTAAAGTGAGCACATAACCTCGCTTTCCATTTACGTCAACGGTTTCACCCACGAGTCTTCCTGACATTTTTCGTACGTATTTTTCACGTGTCGCAAAAAAGCCCAAATAAGGTCCTCCATATGATAATGGGATGCCTAGTGGTTGTCCTTCACCTACAACAATGTCAGCCCCATATTCTCCAGGTGGTTTCATCGTACCCAATGTGATTGGATTGGATATGACGCAAAATAAGGCACCTACATCTTTAACTGCATTTTCAATTCCTTGCAAATCTTCTAGTTCTCCCAAGAAATTAGGATTCTGGATAATGAAAAGTGCAGTCTGATCGTCTAATTCAGTTAACAAATCGTCCAAATCTGCTTCTAGATGGTCTTGGCCAACGATGGTCAAACCCATTCCTTGTGTATATGTGTTTATTACTTGTCGGTAATGCGGATGAATCGCAGGAGATATTATTATCTTTGTTCTTTTGCCGCGGAAGTGATTGAGAGCCATGATAATAGCTTCGGCTGTAGATGTTGCACCATCATAGTGGCTTGAGTTGGCTACTTCCATCCCGGTAAGTGCGCATATCATGCTCTGAAACTCAAACATAGTTTGTAGTGTCCCTTGTGACACTTCTGGTTGATATGGGGTGTATGCAGTCAGATTCTCTCCGCGTAACAGCATGTGATTAACTAGTGATGGTACATAATGATGATATGCACCTGCACCTAGGAAGCACGGGTAGTGAGTTGCTTCTGCGTTGGATTCGGACAGTTCTTGCAATTCCTTCAGTACTTCCAATTCTGAAAGTGGTCCTGGCATGTTAAGCTGGGGAAACCGGTGTTCATTCGGAATTGTTTCGAAAAAAGCTTCTAGATTTTCGACTCCACAAGCCGCAAGCATTTTCTCTCTATCCAATTCTGTGTGTGGTAGATAACTCATTGTTTGATCACCTTATATGTGTTAGGCAAATGTATTCAGAAATCATCTGTTAGCTATGAGCTTCGCGACTCACAGTAATCCGCATATGTTGATGCGTCCATTAATTCTTCAACTTGACTTACATCTTGTACATCAATCTTGACAAACCAAGCTCCTTCGTAGGGTTCTAGATTTATTAGCTCTGGCTGGTCTTCTAGGTCATTATTGACTTCAGTGATTTTACCAATAATAGGCATGTTCACATCTGCAGCAGCTTTCACGGATTCTACAGTCGCAAAAATATCATCCTTGTTGAAAGATTCGTCAATTGTAGGAAGTTCTAAATACACTATGTCTGATAGTTGGTCCTGCGCATAGTCAGTTATTCCTATCAAAGCAGACTGTCCATCTAGCATTACCCATTCATCGGTTTTTGTGTACATTCTGTCTTCTGGGGTTTTCCATGGCATTGTGTAATCCTCCTCGTTATACTTGTTTACTGAAACAAAAAAAGGAGACGCAACTGTCTAGATTAGCGTCTCCTCTGTCATATACCTGAGAGATTCACCCCCTTTACAGTAGGGCTTGCCCCGTCGGTGTCATTAGACTTTCCAGAGGTTATACAGTTGTCGAGTCCTTTTACCTGAGAGTTTCACCCATTTTGTTGGATTTGCCCCTTCGGTGCCTCACTAGCTTAGGAGTATTGTGAAGGTCTCTCCTCGGCAACTGGTGAATTGTTACTTCTAATTCTATTGTTAGGTCAGATAGTTGTCAAGGCTAAATAATTATTGTTTGAGGCTTGTTATTTGGATAAGCAATTTTTCAAATGAGATAGTTAGGATTGACCAGTCACAATGTTCTTCTACAAACCTGCGTGCTTTGGCACCTTCCTTTAGTCTGTTGTTCTGTTCCAGCATGTGTTGGAGAGTCTGTACCAAATCGTCAGATTCCGTATATATTACTCCGTTTCCAGATGGAACTTCTTGCATAAGACCAGGAAGCTTACTAGCAAGCACTGGACGACTACAGGCTAGGTATTCATATGCTTTTATCGGTAATATATCCTGTGTTGTAGGATTGAGTGTAGAGTATAAAAGGCAAATGTCCGCCGCTGAAATTAGTGTTGGGATGTTTTTGTATGGTTGATGACCAGTAAATATAACTCGATTTTGCAGTCTCAGGTCATTACTCAATGCTACTAATTCGTTTTCTATTTCACCTTTACCGACCACCATTAGTTTCAATGATTGCGGCATACTTGGTAAAATGCGCATAATTGTATCGATGCCTGAAAATTTATACAACCATCCAACAAATATCAATACTACATCGCTTGAATCTATTCCCCATTTAGCGCGCATGTTATTGATATCTTTTTTGTTTTTTAATCCAAAGAAATCTAGGTCAACTCCGGTACCCACGGTATGTGCAGAGTTGGGATTTGCGCCGTGTTTTAAACCATACTCTTTAAGTTTGTGATTAATATAAATGGTTGCATCAGAGTTGCGGAGAAGAATGGTTTCTAACCAGTAAGCAAATGGTTGCAACCATCTGTATGGAACAAGTGTGTGCAGTGCATCAATTACATGTAGTGCAAAAGGTATGTTCTTAATCTTTGCTATTGCTAGTGCACATAAGCCTGTAGAGATAGCATAATTGACAATTACATCTGGACGTATTGTCTTAGTGATACGCATTAATTCTATGAAGAAGGTCACCATAGATACAATTCTTGCTAGTCCAGGTAATCGTATGGTTGCTGGTCGGATGACACACACATTTGCTTCATTGTCTGTGCGTGTTATTCGCTTACATATTAAACGAGGAGCAAATAGCGGCGAATATGGCCAAGGAGTGTAATTAATTTCAAAATCCAATACTATTACTCTGTGGCCGCTTTTGGACAGTCTTTCGAATAAGTGGTGCTGTTGGTGTGGTCCTCTTTGGATCCAATCAGTTTCTTGTATAACTAGAAAATTCATATTTGTGTGTTTACCATTTGATAAAGCGCAGAAAAAAGGTACAATTTCTGGCTATGCGTGATAAAACCATATTAGTTACAGGCGGTGCTGGTTACATTGGTTCAGTTTGCACAGAATTATTGTTGGCACGTGGATACCATGTGATTGTTCTCGATAATCTTAAAACAGGTCATCGTAAGGCAGTCCACCCAAAGGCAGAATTTATAAATGGCAACATTGGCAACAAGAGTCTACTAGGCAGACTGTTTAATGGCAACAGTATCAGAGCAGTTATCCATTTCGCTGCCGAAACATTAGTTACTGCTGCAAATACGCAACCACAATCATATTTGGCTAACAATCTGGTTCAGGGAATACACTTGCTAGATAGCATGCTGAAACATGGATGTCGACAGATCGTTTTTTCTTCTACAGCTGCTGTATACGGTGAACCAAATGATGTTCCTATCAAAGAAACACACAACACAAATCCTTTGAATGCATATGGTGACTCTAAGTTTATGTTTGAGAAAGTTCTAAAACATTATGGCAACGCTTATGGTATCAAATCAGTAGTTTTTAGATATTTCAATGCTGCAGGTTGTACTAAACATTATGGTGAGTTACATAATCCTGAAACTCATTTGTTACCATTGATTTTGCGTGTTCCATTGCGTCAGAGTGATTACATCAATATTTTTGGGGACGATTATGATACAAGGGACGGGACCTGTATTAGAGATTATGTGCATGTGTCTGATATTGCAAATGCCCATTTACTTGCCCTGGAAGGAATAGAAGATCTAAATAATCCTACATATAACCTTGGTAATGGAACAGGTTTTACAGTTAAGGAGGTTATTGCTACTGCAGAGCAAATTTCACAATGTACAATTCCTGTACGAATTCAACCACGACGTCCTGGAGACCCAGCTGTTCTTGTTGCTTCATCAGATAAAGCTAGAGAGCAGTTAGGATGGAATCCAAATTACACCGATCTAGAGAGTATAGTTGAATCATCGTGGGCGTGGCATCTAAGACATAAGGATGGATATGATTAGAAGACAAAATACCGATTCGGATAATACAGATGTAGGAATAGATGTTTCTATTGTTATGCCCTGTCTAAATGAGGCTAAAACCATTGTGCAATGTATTCGAGAAGCCAATGATTTTTTTGAACATGAAGCTTTGCGCGGTGAAGTTGTAGTAGCTGACAATGGATCGACTGATGATTCTGTGTCTCTCGCGAGAGATAACAATGCAATTGTTGTTCATGCATCTGAAAAGGGTTATGGTAATGCTTGTAGGGTTGGGATGAATGCAGCTCGCGGCAAATACGTGTTCAAAATGGATGCAGATGGAACTTATGTTTGTGCTGATATAACCGAATTTTTGATAAAGTTTGAGGATGGCTATGACTATGTCATTGGCAGTCGTCTAAGGGGTAAAATCCTTCCAGAAGCAATGCCATTTTCTCATCGATACATTGGTAATCCTGTAATGAGCATAATGGCTCGAATATTATGTAGGACCGGTATATCAGACATTTGTTGTGGATTAAAGGGTTTCAAAAAGACGGCTCTAGATGGATTGGAATTTCAGTCTCATGGAATGGTGTTTGGCCCAGAAACTACAATAAAGAGCCGGCAACATGGTTTGAGTATAGCTGAGGTACCAATTACTTATAGGCCTGATAAGCGTGATAGCCATACTAATCTAAGAAGATACAGAGATGGGATTAACAACGTCGTTTTTATTTTGCGCGAAAGTTTTATATTTAGGAAGTATCAAGCAAAGTAACAATCTAGTTTGTTAGCACTTTGTAGATTGCCATCTTGTGGTGTGGTCCTGTATATAACAACTTAAATTTTTTGGAATCATTGAGATAGATATAAGGGTTGGAATCTTTTTGTGATGTAGCATCGTACACTAACTGTGCTCGAGATCCTACTACAAATAAGTCATGGTCTTGGAGGTCGTGTATATTAGGGTAACCAACTGAAATGTCGTAATTAACCAAATAGTACCTTAGGCGACCATCTGTGGAATATATGAGCGTTTCAGAGTTGCTATTATCGAGTAGATACTGCACAGTATGATATAAGTCGCCTTTAGCTCGATACACTCTTTCTGTGTAAGAAGCTTGAGGGTTTGTTGCCCACTGTATGATGCCTCCCAGACGTGATTGATACAATCCAATAGCAGTGATTACAATAATTGAGTTGAGCAATATAAGCGAAGATAGTTTTGGGTACAATTTAAACCTAATTCTTGACAAAATTGCGTCGAATGCTCCTCCCGCTAGTATTGCATAGAATGGTAGTATCGATAATAGGAATCGTGGATCGAATGAGAAGCGCCACCACCATAATAAGGTATATGGGACGCACCATAATAATATACGTTGTATAGTTTGGTTTTTGAAAGTACAAAATGCCCATATTAAGCCTGCAATGTAGATAGGAGAAGTGGCTAGACCAAATTCGGAAAATCTTCCGATAAAAGGGACTATTTGTTCAGGTGCGTTGGTGGCATTCATTATGTGATATAGTCCTGCGCTGGGTACTGCTGAGGCCCAACCATCGTAATATGCATTACGTATGTACCACCAGCCACCTACCAATATAGCGGTGAAGAAAATAACTATCACATGGTTTGGCAGGAAACGGCTATATCGCTTGCTGCCAGAGTTGTGATTCTTCACTAACATTTGTATACATATAATTGCTAATGGACCTATAATTGCGAATCCAGCTTGTTTGGTCCATATGCCAATCCCGGCCACCATTCCAGTCACTATTGCCCAATTTGTCTGTTGAGTCCTTCGCCATATTTCAACGGTAAACGCACATGTAGAGAAACATAACCCAGTGGCTATATCTACATATCCTACCGGCGACCAATGTATAAACAATGGTGTGGAGGACAGTATTAATGCAGCAGTATATCCTGCTCTTTTACCAAACCAATATCGTGCAAGACCATATGTCACCAGAATAGTCATTGCGGAGATAATTACCGGATATAGTTTTGCGACTTGTTCCACTATTTGCCCAGCAGCAAAAAAATTACTAGCATATATTGCAGGTAACAGGGGTGGATATCCGCGAATTGCAGAAGTCAGCTCTCCTCTTTCATACATTAGTCGAGCGTAATATGCATATCGACTTATTTCATCATCTCCGGTAAATGGGTAGTAGGTGGCTTGGGCTATGATAACTACAAAAACAAAAGCAATAGCAGACCCAACCATTAGCTTTATGGGATCTTCACGTGTATTTTTCCACCATGTTGAATTGTATTTTAGATGTTGAGGCCAGTTCCCGATTATTGTACTAATAGCCAATAGACTTACTAAGATGATCCATACTAGTCCACTGGTAATACTATGGAATGCAACTAATATGAATATTATTGTAAATAGACCTAGACCTAGAATTACAGATAGCGGCCAAAACAAAGCAGTGGGAGGATTCAAGCGAGACTTGTGTATCAATGGCACTATATATACTATAGATAATGGTACTGCAACCAACGCCAGCATGTAGTTCATGACTGTAATCAATGTTTTATTTCGCCAATTTTATAGATTGCAATGTTGTCAGTATGTTGATAGAACAACGGTAGAATGTTTGTATTACCTAAGCTACTAACGACCTCATTATTAGTAGTATCATAAAATTCATATACTAAATCTGCTGTTGGTGAAGTGACTAGATATTCATACCCAAGTAAATCGGACAAGACGAAAGGGTACCCTTGTTTGAATTCATAATCGTGTAACCAATAAGCTAGTGCACCATCTATGGCATATATTTTTGATCCAGGTTGGATTGTGGATCGGATATGCTTTACTAAAGTCCATGATTCTGCACTCAAACGTTGCAGCTTTTCATCATCAGTTTGCATAGGTCGAATTATTAAGTTGTACACAGCTCCTAGCCGACCTACTGAGCCAGAAAGGACTAGTGCAATTGCTAGCACTATAGTTATCAAGGTTTGACGACTGAATGTGTAGGGTATTCGGTTTAATGCCCAGTCTACTCCATGACCTGCTATAGCTGTGTACATGGGCATTGAACTTAGCAAGTAACGAGTATCATACGAAAAGTTTTGCCACCATATAATATGATAGGGTATCACAAAAGCTGCGAGTAGCCACGAGCGAGATATTCTTTCAATGGACTTATGCGACACATTATCGACCTCTGGTTTCCAGAAATGTATACTACACAATATAAGTCCAAGCACAATGGATGTCCCCAACCAAATGCCCCATTCTTCAGTTGAATTAATGAACGTAGCTAACTGATAGACGGAATTGTTAATGTATTGAGCATCATATGCGCCAGGAGCTGGTACTACTGCATCGGGGCCAGCTATTATTAGACTACGTAGATACCAGGGGCCAGCTATAAGCAATACTGATCCAAATGCACTTAAGCTATTTCTTGTTTCAGTTAATGTTGAACTTCCTGTTCGTATTCTTAGTAAAGGTACAATGCCCAAAGCTGGTAATAGCACCAGCGCTGATTGTTTAGTCCACAACGCAAGTCCTGCCATAATTCCTGCAATTACGGCCCAACGTTGTCCCCCAGTTTGCATCCAAATGTAAGCAAAAAGAAAACATAACCCATGATATACACCTACTGGCACATCCACGTATCCTGAAGTTGACCAATCCACAAACATATGAGAACTAAGCAAAAGTATTACAGCAGCCCATCCAGCACGCTTTGAGAAAATCAGTCGCGTAATAGCAAATGTTGTCAAGATCATAGCTCCTGAATAGCCTGCTACCACTAGACCCGCCAAATGATCATTTACAGCGTTAATGGACATAAAAGCAAAGCAGTACAGCATTTGTATTGCTAGTGGATAACCAGTCAATGAGTTGGGTATTTCAGAGATTTCAAATAAGAGGCGTGCATTTGGTGCGAATCGTGCAAGAACATCGTACCGATAAAACGGATATAAAAAAGCATTGATGAATATGATGATAAACCCAGATACACATATTATGCTAAGCCAGAAAGTGAATGTATTTAATTTGATCCTCGGCAGGAATATAGAGGTTTTTGTGATTATCAACCCTGTAATGAGAACAATCCAGGGTACTGGTATTACTAAGTTAGATTGTAGCTGTTCACCTGGTAATAGCCCAAGCATCAGCATGTATAAAGATAAAGTTCCAGTGCTAAGCCCAAATGTCGCAGCCAGTACCCCTGATCGTCCTATTGATATAGGACTGAGTATCCGACTTAATATTGGCCAAAGAAAAAACAAACCGACCAGTACAGTTGGGATGGCTAGTAAAAAAGACAGCATAAAATAGGCGTATAAATCACTATAGCAATATTCTAGTTTATCATACTGAAGTGATTATCTGCTTTGTTGCACAAGTGGGTAGGTTTTGTTTTGTACAATATGTGATATAAGAGATGTTAGCAGGCGATTATTAACTATGGTCAAACTCATATCTACTTACGGTTCTAAAATAAGATATCTTTCTATTTTGTGCTTATTTGCTGCTTTTGGCTTAGGCACATGGATTAGGGTTCACGGAGTGTTTCAATACCCATATTTAGCTGATGAGCCACGTATTACGCAAAGTGGTACCCGAGATATGTTAGGTATTGGTCCAGACCGTCATCTAGGTACTGGACTGTTCACAAAGATGTTTGGAGTACCTATTCGCAATGGGCAATTTCTAGCTCCTTTGTGGTGGTTCATGCAAACAAGTCTTGTGGAGCTAACACCTGGACATGATGATATTTTGTATAAGGGAACCGACACAAAACTATATAGAATAGTGCCATTATTTTGGGGAATACTTGGCATTGCTGTTTTTTATAGAGTAGCTGTTGAGATATTGCCTCATCCCATACCTGGATTGATGGCATTATTACTTAGCATAAACGATTTACATGTTTATATGTCTTCAAAATCGCAATATGCTGAGACAGTACTGTTCGTAGCAACTCTCTTGATATCATACGTGTTGATGCGGAACAAGTGGAGATTGAGGCATTTATGGATTATATCTGGCGGCACAGTGTTGGCTTTGGCCGTGTTCTTAGTCAAAGGCATTGCAATTTTATTTGTGGTGCCATTAGTAACAGCTGTGAACTTGCTTCGTAAAAACAATAACAATCCCTTAATTGAATTGTGTAAAAACATATCAGGTAAGTGGCACATATTCCTTGTAATGTTTATGCCACTAATATTGTGGTGGATAGGTGCAGAATGGTTTTTTCGAACTAATGAGGTGCGAGTATCGGATCTCGGCTACTTTAACCATTTGTGGGAGCCCGTTTTGGCACTTACTATAGGTTATGGTGAACAAGTCAAGTCTTTTACAACTGGACCATGGTACTGGGCTTTATTAGTTTATTCACATGGAGATATATGGCCAACACTGAGTTTTTTGGCAGTGCCAATTTGTGTGGGCTTTTTAACTGCATGTGTAGGAATAGTGCGCGGTGGAAAAAGATTGTATGTGTACGCATATATTGCTGTGGCAATTGTAGCGCAACTTGGTGTTCAACTTGTTAAAGGTGTTGATGGAGCTCGCTATCACATGATTTACTTACCTGCTAGCTTGCTTGCATCAGGTCTCTACTTTGAGATTTTGTGGTTGCGAACAAAAACAAATGCACAAGGTAGGCTGTTTAGTGCTGTGTCTATATTTGTTTTGGGTGTTTATCTGTATTTAGTTCTAGGGTGGAGCCATTGGCTAACTGAGTGGGTATCACCAGGAAGGTGGGGAACCGTCATGTTGTTAATCAATACGGGCTCTGCACTGGCTTACTTTTTTGGGACTACATATTGGATTAGGAGAATTGCTGTTGTCGTAGTGGTATTTGCGGGTGTATGCTTGTCGATAGTGAGAGGGCCTCTACATTGGGGATCGTTTGTCTATGAGGAGCCTAGCAATATTAACAACCATCGCAATGAAATTGAAGCATATTATCATACAGACAATGATCTAATAGAACCGCAATTCCAAAGCGATTCTAGTTTTGCTGATTGTCTCAGACTATATGGTTACGATATCACTTATGAGTTTGAAACTGTTAACGTTAGTACTCACTGGATTGTGAACAATGAGATAAATAGCTTTTCTCAGAAAATTTATGATTTCATCGATTATGCGCTGGATTTGCATATTGATCAGAGACTATATGAACCCTATCATTTGTTTATACACGTACTGGATAATAGTGGTGGATTAGTATATGGTCACGATGAATTGATGCTTGATAGCAATATGAGATCTGTTGATAAATGGGCAAATCACACAGCTGTTTCTCTGAATCATAGTTTGTCGATATCTGAATTACCTTCTGGCGAATACAAACTTGGGGTAGGTATGTATGATTTTTACACCGGGGAGCGATTGAAAATAACCCGAGGTATTTTTGCTGGAAATGATTGGTTATTGCTTGACAAATTAATACTAGAATGAAGTTCAGAATCGCAGAATGAGCGGCGTAGTTAGTGCATTCAATATATCTTGCTTGTGTTTATCTAGTGATGTTACAACACTTCCATGCTCCACTAAAATTACAAGACAGTCTGCATTTGTACAAGCATCTATAATATTGGTAGGAAAATTCATTTCCTCAACCAACGGGTCAAAATGGTCCACCTTGTAACCTTCTGACCTCAACAATCTAACAATTTCAATAGCAGGGCTCTCGCGCGTATCTGCTGTATTTGCTTTGTATGCTGCACCTACAGCAATGATGTGTGGATTATTAATGTTTTGTGTGGCAACTTTTATTTGATTTGTTATTTTGCTGGGCATTTCATCATTGATTAGTCTGGCAGTATTGATTAGACGTGAATTTTGTTCATCAACTTGCTTGATGAACCATGGGTCAATTGGTATGCAGTGACCTCCTACACCTATGCCCGGTTGCAGTATGTTTACTCGAGGATGGCGATTGGCTAGATTTATGGCTGTTCCTGTGTCAATTTGCAAGGATTGTGCTACGGAAGATAATTCATTAGCAAGAGCAATATTGACATCTCTATATGTATTTTCGATTAATTTTACAAATTCTGCAGTTACGTCGTCAGTAATTAGAAGTTCTCCTTTTACAAATGAATTGTAGAGTCTAGCTGCCAAATCCTGACTAACAGAATCAGATGCTCCAATTATTCGATCATTATGTACAATTTCATAAAAAATATCGCCCGGTAGTATGCGCTCTGGACAGTGTGCAAGATATATATTGTTTCCTACAGTAAGTCCTGAAGCTTCTATGATAGGTGTCATAACATTGCGACAAGTTAAAGGAGGAACTGTTGATTCTAAAATAATCAAATTGCCCTCACAAAGGTGTGGAACAATTGAATTTGTAGCTTCAATAACCATTTCGAGATTTGCAGCGTTATTTTTTTTGTCGAGCGGTGTAGGTACGGCAATGATGAACACGTCAGCTTCGCATGGTGTGGATTGTGCTTTCAAGTTCTGACGCACAGTTGGGTCATCCATAATTTCTTGCAGTTGTTCGCCTTTCACTAACAATACACCTTCATTGATAGCATGGACAATGTTTTCGTCAATATCTACACCGACCACCTTGTGTCCAGCTTTGGCGAGCATTAATGCTGCAGGAAGTCCAACATAACCAGTTCCAATTACTACTATGTTACTGGTTTGCAATTCATTGAATGCCATAAATTTTCCTCTGCCATTCAATGGTAATTGGAATCCCTTCAGAGAGTTTGACTTGAGGTTCGTGATTGAGATCTTTTTGTGCTTTAGTTAAGTCACCTTTCTTGTCGCCTGTGTTGTGTTTTTCCTGTTTCTCATACCGTACATTGTTATCATCTTTGCTTAGGTAATTGAGTATCATGTCAGATATGGTTTTTATGTCATGGTACTCGGTTCCTGCAATGTTATACACTTCTCCTGACTTAAATGTTTTAGGGTTACATATATTGGCCAATGTCCGTACTGTATCGTCGATGTATGAAGATGTACGATGGTGATCAAGATATACAGTGTAGGGAAGATTGTGTAGTGCGCGATAGATGAACTGGCAAATGACACTTCTGTATTTAGAGTAATATTCTCCTGGACCATAAGTGTTGAATAAACGCACTCGTACCGTTTCTGTGTTGAAGCGAGATGCTGAGTTCATGATTTGCATTTCGTTTACCCACTTCGTAATGGCGTAATCATTTAATTGTTTTATGGGATGTTGTTCTGGGACATCTTCTGTCATTAAGTGTTTCCAGTCTCCGTAGACTTCTGAGCTACTAGTGAAGCACATGCGAAACTTATGTTGTTCTTGAAGTCGCAGTATATTTTTAGTGCCAATAGCATTGGAGTGCCATAGTTGATAAAAGTGATCTTCACCATTGATCCTGCCAAATTCTGCTGCAAGATGGTATACAAAATCTGGTTTCACTATATTGATAACATGTTCAATTTGTTGATAGTTAGCAATGTCACAACGTATGTAGTTTTGGACAGCTGCGTGCGGCAAATCACATACCCACACTTGGTTCTCACGCTGTTGTAGCTCTTGACAGAGCTGGGAACCTATAGCACCTAATCCGCCAGTAACTAGTATTTTCATAATTTCATCTAATCTCCAGTTGGTTAATTATATGCTGGGCACGGTTAATCCAGGTGTGTTTGACAACATCATTACTAGCATTGGTTGCAATGTGATGGCCTAGTGCCGGATTATTGATAAGTGTTGTAATAGCAGTTCTTAGAGATGTACTATCTTCTGGAGTGACTAACAGAGCATTGTGCTTATCGATTAAGGTATTGTTTAGCATAGGTATATCGCTGGCTATAATTGGTCGAGAGGCAGCCATATACTCGAACATTTTCATTGGAGATGCCCAACTAGATGTTTCTTCACCACTAGGAGTATAAACGTGTTTGTCATAAGTCATAATGAGCATATCAGATGCTGTTAAGTATAATGGTACTTGTTCAGGAGCTTGATAACCTGCAAAATGTACATTGTTTGCGCCTAGAGCTCTTGCTTTATGTGTCCACTTATGTACTTCTTCACTATTACGTCCGCCTACAATCATTACTTTAACGTCTAATTCGGCAACAGATTCAAACAAGATATCTAAGCCTCGCCCTTCATATAATCCCCCTATATACACTAGCCAGATACCAGGCTCCATGTTCAGTTGTCTGCGCACTTCTTGTACTGATGTGTCAGGTTTGAATCTTGTTGCATCTACTCCACCAGGAGCCACAATCCATTTGTCCTGCCCGAATCCAAGTTGATTTGTATAAATGTTTTTTAATGTGCTAGTTATTGCTACAAGCATTCCTCTTGGATGAAGCTGAATGAATCTGAGCATTATTTGCTCTCTAAGTGATACTGGTTTGCCATGAATTTCTATTACGCTATGCATTCCTAGTACTAGTCCAAGTATGGCAGCTGTAACATCGCGTCCGCGTGTATAGCATAGTTGGTTTTTCCCACGCTTATTTAATATTGCCTTCACCTGAAACATATCAGTAGAGCGAGGACCATTGCTGCGAGGCAATTGCTCTATCTTAAAATTAGGACGTACATTATAGTATTGCTGAAGATCAGTAGCTGACATAATTCCATTATCTGGCTTTTGAGTCACTAACTTTACCTCAGCTCCTGTAGATGCGAAGGCTGCACACATTTGCATTACTTGCACGCTACTGGCCTTAGTTGCTGGAAAAGGGTGACTTGTAACGTATAAAAGTCTTAGATGTTGTGTTTCGATTGTGTTCTCCCAGGCCACAGACTGAAATCAGGCATTCTAGAAATGTACCATAGAATTAGACCACTCCATACCCAATAATTTGTTACTAGTGCTATAGCAGCACCGGTTGTACCCCAATTAGGTGTAAGGACAAATAGCGATAGTATCATTATCGCAGCACTAGTAAGGTTAATTGACATAAGTTGACGGGCTTTTCCTAAAGTGAGCATTAGTCCTGGAGCCCATATTAATACTAGCCATATGTGCATGAACATAATGACATAAAAAATAGGCAAGGCCGGTATATACTCCTGTCCAAATATCAGTGGCACCAGAGTGCCAGAAATGGAAATAAGTAGAGTTATGGAAATAAACATTGCCAATACCATCCAACGTGTTATGCTTCCAACAAATTTGGGAATGTACTCATGTCCGCGCTCATGATATAAATTTGCAAGCTCGGGATAGATAGCAGAATAGATTGGA
>DDZT01000094.1:545-6153 GCA_002346435.1 Anaerolineales bacterium UBA3001 | reverse complement strand
TTAAAATCGCCTATAGACAAATTGCTATCAATCCGGGCAGGAACCCAGTTGTTGATAATCCAATTCAAAATCATCCACAATATCTTTTCAAAGTGGTTTAGACCGGCATCACTATTCCATTTGTGCAGCGAACTGCTATTCATAAATTATTATCCTCATCAACAATAATCACCTGCTAATCACCAATTTATAACCACGTTTACCATCCTATAGATTTGCCTAATAGCAAATGTAGTCCATTTTATGTTTAACAATGGTCTAACACAAGCTGCTGTAGCTGTCTGGTAGAATCATACCCATGACTAACACTAATGAAATAAGCGGTACAAACAGTCACATCAATCCCAACAATAAATATGTAGTAAAACTCCGTAATGTAGACAAATCCTTTCAAGTCGGCGACTCTGTAATACCTGTATTGAAAAAACTTAGTCTCGAAGTACATCCAGGCGAATTTGTTAGCATCGTTGGACAATCTGGTTGCGGCAAATCCACATTGTTGAATATGATCACCGGAATAGACTTCCCCACTTCCGGCGAAGTGCTAGTTACAAACCAAGATGTAAACACGATGACCGAGAACCAACTAGCTGCGTGGAGAGGCAAAAATGTAGGCATCATATTCCAATTCTTTCAAATGCTGCCTGCACTTAGTCTATTACAGAATGTCATCTTACCAATGGATTTTGCTGGCATACTTCCGCGCAACGAACGAAATAACCGTGCTACCGAACTGCTTGAATTGGTAGGTCTAGGCGATCAATTACACAAATTGCCTAATATGGTTTCAGGAGGCCAACAGCAGCGCGCTGCTGTTGCTCGTGCACTTGCTAACGATCCACCATTACTGGTAGCTGATGAACCTACTGGCAATCTAGATACAAGTACTGCAGATGATGTGTTCGATATTTTCCTAAGGTTATCATCTGAAGGAAAGACCATCATTATGGTAACCCATAATCAAGTGTTAGCTAGCAGAGTTCCTAGGGCAATAGAAATGGACGACGGTCGCATTTCACGTGACGAATCCTCTACAATCAAGGTGCCACTCACATGAATGTACTGTGGCGCAAACTATGGCATGATCTCTGGGAACGCAAATCACGCACTTTGCTAGTAGTGATGAGTGTCGCTGCAGGAGTTTTCTGCGTCGGTGCTATTTTTGGTATGAACGATCAATTGTATACCCAGATGGATATTTCACATGCTTCTACCTACCCATCACATATCAATATGTTCACATTTCAATACTTGGATCAAGACATGGCTGATCAACTTTCAAAAATAGATGGGGTTTTATCAGTAGATATTACAAACCAAATTGGATTGCGTTACAAACTAACATCAAACGACAAATGGCAACCGGGTATGGTGGCTACTCGGCCTGACTACAACGAGCAAACTTATGACCAAATCTCTCTGATAGAAGGTGAGTGGCCGACAAAAAACACTTTAGGAATTGAACGTACAGCTAGTGAGTACTATGGCATTAACATCGGTGACGAAGTGCAAATAGAGTTAGCCGACGGCACTGCCCGATGGCTACCCATAAATGGCATGATACGACATCCTTTTGTTGAACCACCATCTTTTGGCGGAGACGCATTGTTTTTTATGAACCCCCAGGGTCTTGAACGACTAGGCATACCCGAGGGTGCATACTTTAATCTAAAAGTGCGAGTTTCCCCATTCAGTAGAATGAACTCTGAAGAAATGGCGTTTGAGATTAAAGATCAACTAGGCAAAGAACAAATTTCGGTAGGGGCTACCTTTTATCAAAAACCTGATGAGCATTGGGGGAAGATGTTTATGGATGGAGTAGTACTTGTCATGGAAATATTAGCAGTGGCTTCACTCTTCATGAGCGTAGTATTAGTGACTAATACTATGACTGCAATAGTAACCGAGCAGACTAACCAAATAGGCATAATCAAAGCGATAGGTGGCCAACGTCGCGCAATCATCCAGTTATATCTTGGTGGCGTTTTAGTTTATGGAATCTTAGCATTAGCAATATCATTACCTTTAGGTGCTGCAATAGCTTTTGGAGGAAGCCAATGGTTTCTGAATATTTTCAATATAGATCACGAAATATTTCGCATATCCCAATCAGCGGCAGTGTATCAATTACTAGCAGCCCTAGCTGTACCAGTGCTAGCAGCCCTATGGCCTGTAATACACGGAGCTGCAATAACTGTCAGAGAGGCCATTGCTAGTTACGGACTGGGCAGTGGACAATATGGCGGAGATTGGATCGATAAATGGATAGAAAGAATAGGTCAACAGCACTTAACTCCGCCACAAACTCTCGCTATAGGGAACATGTTTCGTCGTAAAGGCAGACTCATATTAACCCAATTAGTTCTGGTAGCTGCCGGTACAATGTTCATCATGGTGATGAGTTTGTCGAAATCACTAATTACTACCGTATCAAAAGATATGGATAGACGCGGATATAATCTCCGGTTGATCTTCGTGTGGGACCAACGAGCTTCTCGAGCTATTGACCTAGCCAGATCTGTCCCAGGAGTGGCTCGAGCATCTATGTGGTACAGTCATGCAGCTTCAGTGTTAAGATCGGGACAAGTTGCACGTGATGTAGGGTCAGCTTCTAACTTAGTGGGCATACCTGTAGCAGAGGAAATGTATCGTCCTACTATGTTATCAGGACGCTGGCTAAAACCTGAAGATGGGAACGTTGTCGTGATAAGCAAGGAATTAGCTACTGACAATAACATAGATGTTGGGGATATCATTACTCTAGATTTGGATGTTCTCGGCAGCGATGAGTGGCAAGTTGTAGGTATTTTCCAAGTGGTATTCCGTAAAGTAGGAGAACCTGACCCACTTTATGCACCACTATCTGCAGTATACCGCTCGACCAAAAAGTTCCAGTATGGAACGGATTTACTTATACGCACAACGTCTACTGACCCCCAATCAGCAATAGCCGTCAAGGAAGAGCTGCAAGATCTATATGAGAACAGACGAATGCGAGTAAGTGTTTTTGGGACAAGTACTACAGAGGAAGAAAAAGAGTATGCTCTTTTCCAGTTCAGCACTGTGACCCAAATGCTATTAATGCTAGCTACACTAGTAGCTATAGTTGGTGGACTAGGACTGATGGGGTCTCTGTCCATTAGTGTAGTTGAAC
The DNA here is from genome assembly GCA_002346435.1 of Anaerolineales bacterium UBA3001. Lineage (GTDB taxonomy): Bacteria > Chloroflexota > Anaerolineae > Anaerolineales > UBA11657 > UBA11657. The sequence continues at coordinate 2,999 of DDZT01000094.1, read as the reverse complement.
GCACTAGAGAAATAGGAGTAATGCGTGCCATCGGTGCACGCTCTAGCACAATCATTAACATGTTTCTTTTGGAAGGTCTAGCACAAGGTGTTGTCAGTTGGATACTGTCAGTACCTATTGCATTTATGATAGCTCAACCTATTTCACGACAACTAGGGCAGGTAATGCTCAAAATGGATCTTGATTTTTATTATAATTGGATGGCCGCATTGATATGGTTAGGAGCAGTAATTATACTTGCTATACTGGCTTCTCTCTGGCCTGCACGCACAGCTACAAAAATAAGCGTGCGACAAAGTCTGTCATATGCATAGCAAATAACAATTATTATCGATAAAACATACTGTTATGAACAATATTCCTAAAGCCTACAACTTCAAATCTACGGAAGAACGACTCTACAATTGGTGGGAAGAACAAGGCTATTTTAAGCCCCAGAACCAACCCCAAAATGAAGACTTTAACCCCAATACACCCACCTATGTTATTGCAATTCCTCCACCCAATGTGACCGGCGAATTACACTTAGGGCACGCTATGTTTGTAGCAATGGAAGACCTAATGATCCGTTACCACCGAATGTGCGGGCTATCCACATTATGGGTACCAGGATCAGATCATGCAGGCATTGCTACACAATTGCAAGTTGAAAAATCCCTAGCCGATGAAGGGACCAATCGCGAAGAGATCGGACGCACTAACTTCATTGAACGCGCCTGGGAATGGAAGCGAGAATATGGAGGCAAAATAACCAATCAACTCCGTCGACTAGGAGCCTCCTGCGATTGGGAGCGAGAACGATTCACATTAGATGAAGGCCTATCACTTGCTGTGCGAGAAGCTTTTGTACTTCTCTACAACAAAGGATTGATTTATCGAGGACCTCGATTGATAAACTGGTCGCCTGGACTCAAAACAGCTGTGAGTGATTTAGAGGTCGAATATAGTCAAGAGCCAGCAACACTATACTATTTCAAGTACCCACTTAAGGACAGTGACGAATATATTCCAGTCGCAACCACAAGGCCAGAAACCATACTAGGTGATACAGCAGTTGCAGTACATCCCGAAGACGAACGTTACCTGCACTTTATAGGACAAACTGCATTGGTCCCGATAATTGGACGAGAAATCCCTGTTATAGCTGATGAGTACGTTGATCAACAATTTGGTACAGGAGCACTCAAAATAACGCCTGGGCACGACCCCAACGACTATGAAATTGGACAACGGCATAACCTTCCTGTCATATCGGTTCTTGACCGTAATGCCAAAGTCACAGAAGTTGGCGGACCGTATGTTGGCCTTGACCGATTTGAAGCCCGCAAACAATTATGGTCTGACATGAACGATGCTAACCTCACAGACCGAGAAGAGCCGCATATGCTAAATGTACCAAGAACTCAACGCGGAGGAGAAATTGTAGAGCCAATGATTAGCACTCAGTGGTTCGTTAGTATCCAACCATTAGCTGAAGCCGCTCTGAAAGCAGTTCAAGATAGGCATATTGTCATCACACCAGCTCGCTTTGAAAAGACTTATTCTAACTGGTTAGAAAACATTCGAGACTGGTGTATATCGAGACAGCTCTGGTGGGGACATCGTATACCTGTATGGTACGCACCAGACGGAAGCATATTTTGTGCACACAACGAAGAAGAAGCATACCGAGAAGCATCCGAAAAACTAGGTGAAGACATCACTCTAACACAAGATGAGGATGTCCTTGACACATGGTTCTCATCTGGTCTATGGCCATTCTCTACCCTCGGATGGCCTGAAGAAACTGATGATCTGAAATACTTTTATCCAACTACAATGCTTGAAACGGGCTATGACATCTTATTCTTCTGGGTAGCACGCATGATTATGATGGGTATCGAATTCACTGGCCAAGTACCATTTAAACAGGTTTATCTGCATGGATTAGTACGCGACGAACAAGGTCGTAAAATGAGTAAAACTCTTGGAAATGTCATTGATCCACTAAAAGTCATGGATGAATACGGCACGGATGCATTACGCTTCACTTTACTCACTGGGTCTACTCCAGGCAACGATATGAATCTAAGTATTGACCGAGTTAAAGCAAATAGAAACTTTGCCAATAAAATCTGGAATGCCTCACGCTATGTTATCGGCAAAATAAATGCAATACCATATAATCAGTCCCATAACGAACTTTCATTAGCAGACCGCTGGATTCTAGCTCGTTTAGACGAAACCTGCGAAACTTGCACTAGATTGATTGAGCAACATCAATATGGACAGGCAGGAACTACAGCATATGAATTTATCTGGGGAGAATATGCAGATTGGTACATAGAAATCTCAAAACTTCAGCTTTCTGATTCACGCACTACAGAAACAACGTTGCGAATATTAGTAGATGTCCTTGACAAAACCTTACGCTTGTTGCACCCATTTGTTCCTTTTATAACTGAAGAAATATGG
>DDZT01000094.1:0-175 GCA_002346435.1 Anaerolineales bacterium UBA3001 | reverse complement strand
GAAGCACTCATTATCGCTCCATGGCCATCCGGGCAAGCATCAGACGCACCTAATGATGTTGCCAATTTCAATCACTTAACAGAAATAATCCGTACAATCAGAAATGCTAGGTCTGAACATACCATAGCAAACACACAAAAAATAGGGGCTACTATAATAACAGCAGACCATTATG
>DDZT01000121.1 GCA_002346435.1 Anaerolineales bacterium UBA3001 | reverse complement strand
GTAGTAGGGAGGTTATTCATGCTACACCTTTACCCATCTACGTTTTTGATATGCGTAGGAGATACAGCCTCGAAGAATTACTTTAGGCTGATTAGTTTTCCGAGTTAAAGAAACTGAGGCGAGGTTGGCATTCGGTTCGGGTTTCGTTGAGGCAAGCATAATGAGTGTTCTGAAACGCTAACTAATGTATACTGGTAGCTGGAGGGACATGATGGCTGATAGCCAGAACCAGAAGGATGTTTCCCGCGACCGCATGATGGGTGAGGTTGCCGAGGGCATATACTAATCGGAATTATCATTAAGATATCAATGGTAGACTACAGCTTTAATCAATCCGGTAAGTAATATGCTTGTTTTAAAACAAATTGTCAGTCTAGCTTTAGCAATTACATTGATATCCTGTGGTCCGTCCCCAGAAGAAATGGCCCGAACAAAAGTAGTAGCCACTGAAGAGTTTGAAAGGGCTGTCGCAGCCGCGCTGCAGGAAACTGCTATGGCGCAACCATCTGAAACATCCAGGTCAAACGAAAAACTCTCGGAAGTTAATAGCCTGATACACACTCCTACTGATGCGCCCACTCAGACCGTTATAGATGAGCCGACTTCGAGCATTGGTGTTGACGCGACTGACCTTGTTCATGTCACATGGGATGAATTTGTCCATCTGGACTCAGGGATTAAGTTCGATCATCCTGCTGACTGGTCTGTGATTGCAGATCTTGAAGTTGTGCATCTTGAGGGCGATAATGCACATATAGTTGTTGAAGATATAGCGTCGCGTAATGATGGTGTGGGCTTGGAACAAGTAGTAACGGATATGTTCGAATTAGATAGAGATTACATTGACGAATCAGGAGTCATATTGGCAGAACCTGCAGGATACACGAGTACAGGGAGGTTTGTTTCTGATAATAGCCGCGCCATACGTTTTGTGATTGATTATCCAGGGTATGGACTGATTCATTGGATATTAAGGACATCTGATAACATATTGTCCGATGAGCATATCTTTGTGATAGAGAATATGATGGCCTCCTTGGTGCTTCCTCAATCGGAAACAAAAGATGTTGAGAGAAAAGTGGTTGAAACAAATCTGAACACTAGTATGGAAATAGACGATGATACCTTGTGCGCTACTTATACTAACGCGGATTTGCGTATATTTGAGGCACCCGAAAATACTATAACTAAGCGATGTAAGGTTGAAGCAGGCAATATCGTTATTGATTTCAATGGATACGAAGGTGTTAATCGATTGCTATACGAGGAAGTTGCAGAAGCTATATTTACTGCGGCTGAGTTATTTCCGATTCCTTTAGATACTTTCGATGGTGTGGGTCAAGTGGTAGTGGCTATCTGGCATCAATCTAAATCTGAGCTACTTGAAGTAGCACAGCATCGGTGTAGTTATGTGATGCCAGGGTTAGGGGAAAGATGTTGGTCTGAATTTATGCGGCCTGGGGGAATTGGCATGGCAAGGTTGTCCCAAGTGAATGAGTACCCTGTATTGTTCGAGGTTGTGTGGCCTACGCTGGATACGCATATTGATCGGGATATTACTCACTGGCAACCGGCAGCACATGAATGGATACATATTTATCAATTTGCTCACGTTGTTAAATATTCGCGGTCTGATGTGGAGGGATTTGAATATATTCCTTTGATTGGACCTGTATGGATGCTAGAAGGCTTTGCGGATTTCTTTGGTTTGCTTATATCAGATCAAGTTGGTGAGGATGATTTTACAACCAGGTTGTTTGAGTGGTTTGAGTATACTAATCGCGATTACATGGTGAACAGTGGAGTAGCTGGCTCTAATGTGTTATTGGAATGTAGTACACCTATGCAGCAGGTTGAGGCAGAAGAGCGAGGTAATCCTTGGCAGTGTGTTGCTGGAAGAGTAGCTATAGTCAGATTGTTGGATCTTGCCGGTGCTGAACCAGTGAGCCGTTTTAGAAATTACTATAAGGATCTAGCTGAGTTTGGATGGGAAGAATCTTTTTTACGGTCATTTGGACGTACGGCTGAGACGTTTTACGAAGAGTTCGGCGAATTTCTTGAGCAACCATTGGAACAGCAAAAATCGATAATTTCCAAACCTATATTAATAGCTCCATAGCTAGCTTGTAACAGAATTGTTGTCGGTGAAATATTTGTTGTAGGCGCATGGGAGTGTGATCAGGTTGGTACCGTAGGCATTTATGGCTGTAGTGATGGATTGGTTTCTGCCTGAACAACGTCCTTGATTAATTGGATGGCCTGACTAATGGATGTCTGGTCTTTATTGAAAACGTCAGGTTCTATTGTGTGTGTATGGGTGACTATCCATTGGCTAGCATCCTTTTTTATCTCTAAAAGCAGTTCCTCCTCTAATACAGATTCTATGTCGCAAGCAAAACCTCTGCCTGTAGCAAGAATACGACTATAATGATTCTCGTTGTCTGGTTTTACGTAAGCCAATCTTATGCGCGCACCCAGGTCATCCTCGTACAAGAAATCTAACCTATATTTTAGGTTATTGTTGGCTGCGATAGAACGGATATTATCTAGGATTATCTGTAGATTGGTAATGTTATTCTCTGTATGAGTCATCACGATAGCCTAGCATAACTGCTGGGTTACTGTCCTTTCGTCAGATGCCAGCCGCGGTTGTGTGGACACTTGTAGACTAAAAGATCTACCCCTTGTTCTTTGGCTAGTATGCTGGCTCTATTATCGGCGTCGTTTTGTGATTTGTATAATGCCTTACGCTTGCCGTTACGGCTAATACATTTGGGACAGACTTTGCTAGGTGTCTGCCTATCTTTTGGAGATAAATGCCACTTCTTGCAGGTTTTGCACTGATAAGGAACGAGGTTGTTATCGTACTCTTGGTTCGCGTAATCGGCTGCTTTTCGCGCTGCAGATTCTGAAGGGTACACACTTAACGGCTTCCCTGTTCTTGAGCTAGAACATGTGTTGCTTTTAGCTCGCTTGTTATACGATGAGTTCCAGCGAATACTATCTCGTTTCATGATGCTCCCACAGTCGTTTGGGTTTTTCTAAAGAAAATAATCTCTGCATGTTCTAGCAGTCGGTTCTACCTAAACCAGGCTTTTCCTCTACTATTTCAGTTGGAGTATTTCTCGCTACTATTAGCTTTAATTCTGTGTCTCCGGTATTGACTGGTTGATGTAGTGCACCTTCAGGCACAAAAATAAAATCGCCAGCGGATATCTCATCTGTAATTTCCATATTTTGGCCATGGATAAATAATCCAGAACCAGACAAAACATATATAGCCGATTCGCAGTTAGTATGATAATGAGTAGTAGAGCAGCGCTCAGCAGGTATGTTAGCTATTGCCATAT
>DDZT01000120.1 GCA_002346435.1 Anaerolineales bacterium UBA3001 | reverse complement strand
CCAAGCACTAGGGAATCAACATTTACAATGCGTATATCTGTGTCGCACCATGGGCATGGACCATGATTGTAGTAACTCGAACCATCTGGCAATAACCTGCCAACATGTGCTTTACAATCATCGCAAGATCTCAACAACTTAGCTGTTAATGGTGACAATTCCATCAGTGCGCGTATATTTTCACGTGACCGCTCTAACACAAATCCTTCAAGAGATTCGCCTAAACTGAAAAGAACAATCACCGTAGAAGCTTCGGCATATTGCCCTGTAAAATAGGCCCCAGTAGCAGCAAGGGTCATCAGAATGTTCATGTCTAATCCACGCCCGCTAAGTAATGCAGCCCATCCTGCACGGACTGGAAAGTATAGACCTGCCAGTAAACCCAAACTAAAAAGCACTATTGTAATCCTGGGTAGAATAAGTTTTGACAGAAATGCCAGTATGATGAATGTTATGCCGACTATAGTTGCTATATTTCGAGGATTACTAAATATTTTTGCAAGCAAACTAGACCTATTGCTTGATTCTGATAAAGCATTGTCGGTAACACCATATCCAAGCCGAGATACACATCTGCTGACATCCTTGAACAATATGGTACCTGTAACTTGCATTCGACCACTAGCAAAGCTAACAGAACAATACTCTACGCCATCCAAACGCTGCAAGCTTTTTTGCAGAACATGAGCACAGTCAACGCAATCCATGCCGTCAACAACTAAGTCAAATCTATTAGTAACGTCCATATATTTCAAATGTCATTATATAGCTTACCACAGTGAGTAAACCGATTAAAATCTAATGATATATTAAGATGTCTATTTGACCATCCTCTTACCTTCTCTTACAATACACACATGAAGCAAAACGATATAACAGTTACCCCAATTCGAAAGCAATATCTAGATATAAAAAGCAAACATCCGGACTCAATATTGTTTTTCCGGCTGGGCGATTTTTATGAAACTTTCGATGAAGATGCTCAAATTACTTCAAGAGATCTAGGAATTGTACTTACAAACCGCAAGGTATCAAAACATTTGTCGGTACCTATGGCTGGAATTCCCTACCATTCATTAGAAAATCACCTTAGTAAATTGGTAAACAAAGGTCACCATGTAGCAATATGTGACCAAGTCGGTCAAGAGCAAGTAAATGGAATCATGCAAAGGAAAGTAGTACGCATATTCACGCCAGGAACGATGACAGACCCAGGCATGATACCGGAAAATCGAAACAGCTACTTAGCTGCCGCATACCAAACGAACGAGGGAGCTGGCTTAGCATATATAGATGTGTCAACAGGACACTTTCGAGCTACGGAATTCGCTACAGAAGATTACGAAAATCAACTAATTAATGAACTTAATCGTATATCACCGAAAGAGTTACTTATACCAGATAGGAACAAATTTGTTCTAGAAACTAGCAATATTCATCGGACTAAAATACCTCAGTGGGTTTTTGAAACTGCAAATAGCAATAGAATACTTCTTGATGAAACAAAGGTCAGTACTTTAGCTGGATTTGGAATAGAAGAATACCCTCTTGCTATTGCTTCCGCTGCTGCTATCGTTTACTATTTGCAGCAAACACAGGTGACAGCGCTCGAGCTAATTAGTGGCTTGTCCACCTATGACACGAATGAATTCATGCGATTAGATCAGGCTACAAGAATCAACCTAGAGCTTACCAGCACACTTCGTTCAGGAGACAAAAACGCTACCCTACTAGGGACAATTGATTGCACTTTAACCCCGATGGGAGGACGTCTGCTACACCAATTTATACAGCAACCTTTAATTAATCGCAGAACAATCAACCAAAGACTGGACGGAGTATCTGTCTTTTTTGAAAATAGCTTGTTACGCAGCAAATTGCGGAAATCACTAAAATCTCTTGGTGACATGGAACGTCTTACTAATCGTGTTATCAGCGGCACTGCCAACCCTCACAGTCTTGCAGCTATACTTGCGAACTTGCTGAAGTTGCCCGAAATAAAGGGTCTGACCACTTCAAAAACATTACAATCTGTAGCCAAAGATATAGACACAGCACCCGATATAGTAAATCTACTGCAGTCTGCCTTGGTAGATGATCCTCCAGCAAACATGAATAATTCTGGTTTTATAAGACCTGGATGGTCACATGAGCTAGACAAAATCATTCAATCGTCAAAGCATGCACTGGATTGGATGTCTACATTAGAAACTACTGAAAGAGAACGTACAGGTATTAAGTCATTGAAAGTAAGTTTTAACAAAGTATTTGGTTACTTTATCGAAGTAACCAAATCAAGCCAAGGACAAGTGCCAGATGAATACATAAGAAAGCAAACCTTAGTGAATGCTGAAAGATATATCACACCTGAACTCAAAGAATATGAAAATATTGTTTTAGATGCAGAAGAAAAGATGCTGTCTATAGAAAAAGATATATTTTCCAATCTATGTACCGAGGTCAGTAAGCAGGCTGACAGACTGCTTAAATGTACTAGAGCTTTGGCTTATTTAGATGTTCTGGCTTCTCTGGCAGAAACCGCAGCAAGTCTGGACTATGTACGACCCGAAATACGATCTGATTCGACCCTAGAGCTTAGAGGGTCCCGCCATCCAGTAGTAGAGCAACACCTATCTTATGGAAAACGTTTTGTGCCGAACGATTGTATTTTTGATTCGCAAGACAATATATGGATCATAACCGGTCCAAACATGAGTGGTAAAAGTACTTTTCTACGCCAAGTAGCACTATGTGTACTGTTAGCTCAAATTGGTAGTTTTGTACCCGCCGATAGTGCAATAATTGGAGTGGTCGATCGCATATTTACCAGAATAGGTGCCCAAGACGAAATCCACGGCGGACAATCTACTTTCATGGTTGAAATGGTAGAGACTGCCAACATACTACACCACGCTACACCAAACAGCATTTTGATTCTAGATGAAATAGGTCGTGGAACTAGTACATATGATGGTTTGTCGTTAGCATGGTCTATTGTTGAGCACTTACACAACAATCCTGAACTACAAAGTAAAACACTTTTTGCCAGTCATTACCATGAACTTCTAAACCTTGAAAACAAGCTTGCTGGGGTTAAAAACTACAACGTGGCTGTGTCTGATGAGAGTGATTCACTCGTATTTACACATCGCATAGTACAAGGTGGTGCTGATCGTTCGTATGGAATACATGTTGCACAATTAGCCGGACTACCCAACCAAGTAATAACTAGAGCTTACGAATTGCTATCCGAATTAGAAAATCCTAATAAAAACACCAAAGCAACTGTATCTAACTCCGATAAGCATACAGAAAACTCACCGATTGATAACAATATACTAGAGGAATTTCACAATCTAGAAGTAGACAACCTTAGCCCACTCCAAGCTTTACAACAACTATACAAATGGAAGCAACAACTATCTGATTAACTACACCAACTGTCATTGTACAAAATCTGAGTAATCCTCAATTATTAGGTCTTCAGGATTAGCCCCGAATAATGACAATACTTCGCTAATTAATTCAGCTTTGTCCTCAGCATCTCGCTGACTCCAGGTGCGACTTTTGACTTCGACAAAAGTACCAAAATCAGGGCTATGCAGCCTATCTAGATTTACATAAAACTCGACACCACAGAAGGATACCAGCCAACGCAATCTATCTTTTTCTACCTCACGTTCCTCCGCTGGAACAAAATACTCGCGGTAGAAGCGCAAAGTATGTGGTGATGATGCCAAGTATCGCGAGCGCGACAACAAAATTGAACCCGCAAATTCCTTTTCTTTAGCAGGACCTAGCAAAGTAAGTCTATATCTTACACTTTTCACTTTGCTGTCAGCATCTATAAGATCATCTTCTCGAATACGCAATCGATAATCCTCAGGTTCATTAAACAAAAAATATGTATCATACTGATTGTAACGAACGTGCCGAACAATATTAAAAGGATCTTGTTGCAGAAGATCAATCACTATTTGTGGGTCTGATATACGAGCTTTAGCCTGAATCTCAAAACTTTCTTGACGTTCCATGCCCCCTATCGCAACCAGTTTACTAAGAACACTCTGTTCGCGCACATTCAGAAAAGCGTCTATCTTAACTGCATAATCGTTAGCTGACATAGTCAGTTGATCTTCATCAACAGTAAGTAATTGGCGATCCTGCATTAACCACTCACCATTTACCATCACATCAGCAACATCCGAAGCTTTACTCACATATACAATTTGTGAATATATAGAATCTTGATCACGTTGAAAAGTAGGAGTATTATGCAGAACATCCAAATCCAGCACAACTAGGTCCGCACGTTTACCAACTTCTATAGATCCGGTGATATCACTCATATGTAGAGCGCGGGCACCCATAATAGTAGCCATAGCAAAAGCTTGCTTAGCAGGTACTACTGTTGGATCATTTGTTGCTCCTTTAGCTAGAAGTGCGGCTAGGCGAGTTTCTTCAAACATGTCAAGGTCATTATTCGATGCAGGACCATCCGTACCTATACCCACGTTTAGTCCAATATCCAACATCTCAGTGATTGGTGCTATTCCAGATGCAAGCTTTAGGTTACTGGTCGGACAATGAGCCACACCAGCGTGGTAATGCTGTAATGTGCTGATTTCACCTGAATCCAAATGCACGCAATGGGCAGCTAATACTTTAGCCTCAAAAAGACCCTGCTTTTTTACCCATGGCACTACTGGCATACTACGTTCGCTGCGACTTTCTTCTACTTCCTTCGCTGTTTCCGCAATATGTATATGAACTGGAACATCATATTCCAGTGCCAGTGAAGCGCAAGCCTCAAGCATTTCACGTGTACTTGTATAAGGTGCATGCGGCCCAACTGATGGAAGTATCAAAGAATGTCCATGCCAATACTCTATAAACTTACGAGCCCTTAAAAGCCCGTCTTCAAGACTAGGTGCGTCCGGCGTTGGAAACTTCAATACACTTTGTGAGCATAGAGCTCGCATGCCAACATCTGCCACTGCTTGTGCAACATCATGTTCGAAATAATACATGTCAGCAAAACACGTAACACCAGATCGTATCATTTCAGCACAAGCAAGCTGGGTGCCAACACGACAGAATTCAGAAGTAACAAACTCTCTTTCTACTGGCATCATATATCCAAGTAGCCACACATCTAGACGCCTATCATCTGCAAGACCCCGCAATAAGGTCATAGGAGCATGCGTATGCGCATTGATTAAACCAGGAATTATAATCTTACCGCTGCAATCGATTGTCAACGCATTTTTATATTGCTTATTTATTTCATTAGCGGAACCAACCTTCACTATGTTGTCTCCTCTAATTACCACTGCGCCAGTATCGAACACATCCCACTCTTCATTCGCAGTTACTATAGTAGCACCAGTAAGAATCAAATCTGTAGATTTCACGATAAAATGTCCGGTCGCGATAACATAACAGTATTATAGTGCCTTTTTCGTTCGTTTCGCTAATGATATACTGACTGCCACTTACTGGAGACACAAAATATGCGTACTATAGATCTAATTCTGAAGAAACGAGACGGTGAAGAATTAAGTAATTCGGAAATCGAATGGTTCGTGCAAAGTTTTACATCAGGAAGTATACCTGACTACCAGATAGCAGCTATGTCTATGGCAATCTTTTTCCG
>DDZT01000098.1 GCA_002346435.1 Anaerolineales bacterium UBA3001 | reverse complement strand
CTGTTTTCGCATCTGCAGTAGACTGTTGTATCGACTTTCCGATATTTGTCCTTTGATGAGTGCACTTACAACAGCACAACTTGGTTCATGTGTGTGCGTGCAATTGCTAAATGCACATCCAGCTACTAGTGGAGCTATCTCTACAAAATAAGCGTCTAATTCTTCAGGTTCAATATCAAAAAAATCCAGAGCACGTAAGCCCGGTGTGTCTGCTACCCATCCCTTATCATCGATGGGTATTAACTGTGGGTAGACCGTAGTATGTCGACCTTTCCTACTACTTTGGCTTATTTCATTAACTCGCAACCCCAAATTAGGGTTAATGGTGTTTAGTAGTGTGGACTTTCCCACCCCAGATGGGCCGGCTAATACAGACACTTTACCTGGCAACAAGTTCTTTAGATCGTGCACACCTTGTTTGTTAAGTGTAGATGTGTATACAACCTGATAACCTATGTCCTCATATAGTTCGAAGGCTGAGACAGCTTTCTGGGCGCCAATAAGATCTATCTTGTTTGCGCAAATAATTGCAGGTATGTGATTGGCGGCAGCGATTACAAGGAATCGGTCCAACATTCTAAAATTAGGAGTAGGATCCTGGCAAGAGAATACGAAAATAGCTTGATCTACGTTTGCTATTAGGACCTGCTGTATTTCGTGGTTTTTGTATCGAGGTTTATTTTCATAACTATTGCTGGGAAGTCTGCGTGAAAGTACGCGATTACGTTCGCACACTTCTTTGATTATTCCAGTTCCATCCTCAAATACATCTATTATTACTCTATCACCAATAGTCGCTAGGTCAGTATCTAGCTGCTTATGGTTCAATTGGCCGCGGAGACGACATTCAATTCTTTCTTGTTCACAGTGTACTGTGAAAAATCCGCTTTGGGATTTGATTATGAGCCCAGTACAAGTTTTGTTCACTATGGTTGTGGAGTGCCTGAAATATCAAGCTCTATAGTTGGGGTTGGTGTAGGGGTCAAGTTTTCGATTCCTCCAAGTGGTATGACAAGTTCTTGTCCAGGTGAAATTACATTTGGATTGTCTAATTCGTTAGCAATCATTATGTCGGCTAGTGGGACTTTGTACAAATCTGAGAGTCCACCGAGTGAATCGCCAGCTACTACTACGTGCAATACAGGCATCGGCACGGGTGTTGGGCTAGGTGTAGCAGTCAAACCTATTTCCACCTCCCATGGATATAACTCTCTAATTTCATCGTGAAAATATACTTCAACTAGGCGACGAAATATTGGTGCTGCCCATTCAGAACCTTCACCTTTGTTTTCTAAAATTATCACAGCGGCAAAATCGGGAAGATCTGGTCTGCCAGCGTCGGTGAATCCGGCGAACCATGCATGTGGATTCCGTGGGCGATCTTCCGCTGTACCAGTTTTGCCGTAAATAGGAATATCCATTGATCTAAAACGATAATTGGCGGTGCCAGACGGATCATTAACTACTTCCCACAGTCCTTGACGCACGGCATTTAACGTGTTGTTTGAAACTGGTAGCTTTGATACTACCTCAGGTTGAAACTCGAAGATAGGACTTTCGTCAGGTGCAGCTATTGACCGAATCAGTTGAGGTCGGTAAATTGTTCCGCCATTGCCTATCGCTGCATAAAGCTGAGCCATTTGGAGTGGAGTCACTTGCATATCACCTTGACCAATTGCCATATGTACTGTATTTGCTGGAGTCCACAATATTCCTGCGGACTCAGCCCAGTTCTCACTAGGTATTATCCCTCCGACTTCTTCATTGATAGATTGTTGCAGACCTACAATGCCTGTCGGCATTCCCAAACCAAAGTTACGCGACATGTCAGGCAAGAAATAGTCTGCCCAATTATGAAGAGATAGACCTATTTGATAAAACCAAGGGTTACATGAGCGGCGCAATGCACCAATAATATTTAGGTTTCCTGATGGAGCATAACCTTTCTCGCTTGTCCAATCGTATTTTGTGTATGCTGTCCCGAGACCATTCCAAGAATGCCCACAGTAATATATTTGTTCTGAATTGAATAGACCTGACTCTAGCGCGCTTGCCATAGTGACTACTTTGAAAGTTGATCCTGGTGCATATTGCCCTTGTGTCACCCTATTGATTAATGGGCGATATGGATTTGAGATAGTTTCTTCAAGTTGAACTATATTGTAATTTGCAGGATCAAATAGGTTAGGGTCAAATGAGGGTGCGGAAGCCATTGCTAGGACTTCCCCTGTTTCCAGACTTAGTACTACAGCAGCACCTACTAGGTCTTGCAAGGCGGTTTGCACTTCCCGTTGGAAAGTTCTATCTAATGTTGTATATATAGCTTGGGCAGGCGCTGATTTTGATTCGGCCAATGTAGCTACCACTTGTCCTGCGGGACTTGCTACATGCAGGGCACCACCACGTTTGCCAGCAAGATATTCTTCTCCCCAAGCTTCTAATCCCTGTACACCAACGAATTCATCTCCTCGATATCCCATTGATTTGTAATGTTTAGATTGTTCCTCAGGAATCAATGCCGTATATCCGATGGCATGTGGTGCTCCAAGTTTTCCACCCACATAATATCTTGTCTTATACGGTTTCATAATTAAGCCAGAATATGCGATTAGTCTATCGTAGATTGCCTTTATTTCATTAGCGGATGCTTCTCCTAAAGGCACATACCAATCTGGTTTGGATGACGCATAGAGACTTTTTATTGCTTCAGGATGACGGCTAATTAATGGTGACAAGTCTTTAAGTAATTGGTCTTCTTGCGCACTATCAATTTCGCCTGGAATGACACCAATAGACACTGCGTTTGTATGAGCAGCAAATGCTAAATCATTTCTATCGTATATATTTGCTCTGGATGGAATAACGTAGTCCATATATAGATTATTCCCGTTAGCAAGTTCCGGTAATATAAGACTGGGGTCCCAATTTATGGTCCATTTACCATTCTTTAGAAGCAAAGGGATTGTTATTTCTCGCTGTATTTTGCCTACTATTGAGCTGTATAGTGCTAAATCAAATTGCACCTTAGCTTCGGAGTTGTTTTGCTGTGCTGAAAGTATATTTGTTTCGATACGTACTAAGGATGCAGAGTCATTCACACTCTGATAGGTTGCAACGAAATCTTCAATACTTGTAGCATCTTGAGATAGTGGCGATAATAGATTGTACATTGCAGCAAAGTCTCCAGTTTCCCATGCTGACAAATACTTGTCTGCAGTGATTTCCGCATTGGGAGGGCTACTTGTAGCAAGTGCCGGTGGAGGTAGTGTAGACTTTTGTTCATTATCGATTGTTTCGACATTTACAGTGTCTGTACAAGAAACAAGCAATAAAAATAAACTAACTAAAACTCTTTTCATAATTAATCAAGTTTGCAAAATTGATTTGTATACTGGGCAATCGTAGTTTAAGTGATCTTGACACTTTTCTGCAATGTCTTTGTCAAAGTTAATATTGTTGTTGTATAGTGCTCTAGTCATGTGGCATAGAGGTAATCCTATGACATTGGCTAGGCAACCGTCGATTGGTGTGGCAGGCCGAAACTTGATGTTTTGAATCGCATATGCACCAGCTTTGTCAAGCGATTCTCCCGTAGATACA
>DDZT01000003.1 GCA_002346435.1 Anaerolineales bacterium UBA3001 | reverse complement strand
TCTGTATGAATATTGGGGCAAGGGCATTAGTCAAATCTTGAATGAAGATACAGAAGAGACGATTGTCAACCTAGCTTCGAACGAATATATTAAAGCGATTGACAAAAAAATACTCAAAGCACAGATGCTGGATATCGTATTTAAAGAAAAGAAGAACGACACTTATAAAGTCATTGCAATTTATGCCAAGCGAGCTAGGGGGCTGATGATTAATTACATCATCAAGAACCGTTTGAGCAACATTGAGGTGCTAAAGGAATTTTCTGATGAGGGATATCAATATAACCATGAATTATCTGGCGACTTGACATGGGTTTACGTTAGAGACTAGCAAAACTGGTCGCTTTAGACCATATCATTGTTAAAGCTTATATATGCAGTGCGAATTAGACCATTAATGTCCCGCAAACTAGAGTAAACATCCATATCGGCTATTTCTGTAAGAATATCTTTTTTGTCGCAGTAATCGATAAAATCAGCTGTGTTTTTTACTAGCTGTATAAAATTGGGGGGATAATCAGGTTCTTTGTTCGGTGTATCTTCGTACTGGTGATATCCGTAAAGAGTGCCTGTTGGGTTGACTTCCGTTCCTGAATCTGGATCTAGTGTAATTACACCGATAGGGTGACTTTTTGTAGATATCGTCCATTTATGTAAAATGTCTGTGTCCCAATCATGGTCAGCTCTAATATCTTGTTGCTTCTCTAGATAGAAATCTACAACAAAAGATATAGGTCTGGGACTAATAGGTTTCCATGTTTTGTGTATTGGCATGATATTAATATTTGTCCATTTCTATTGCTTTTAATATTGCGAGTCGTTTAAATAGATTCAATTCGTTTGAGGTCATTTTGTTTTGGCGCTAGGCGCATTGCTTTTTCTAATGCTTGAGAAATCGTGAATATACACCGAGATGCTAGAGTAAGCAAGTTGCTAGGTCGTATTTGCCAGTCTCCGAGCAATATATTATATAATCCGCGTTCTATTAATAATGGAGGATTAAAGTGCACGATAGCATCCGTTTTCTTGATAAGCTGGCTAAAGATGGATTTCAGTATTATTATAATCTTGATTCCAGCAGTCTTGTTGATATGTCTGTGTCTAGAGGTGAGACTAAAATGCTGGATTCAGGAGGTGTATTGCTTAATACATCACCTCATACTGGTCGCGCTGCTCAAGACAGATTTTTAGTTAGAGATCAGACTACTGTAGAAGATGTGCATTGGAGTGATGTTAACAAGTCAGTCGAGGCCAGCCAGTTTGGCTTGCTCATGAGTGATGTAGAAAAATACTTATCCTGCAGGGACTTATTCGTCGTAGACAAGTATGTATGTGCTGATGAATCGCAAAGAGTCAGGGTGCGTTTTGTTCTAGAAATGGCTTGCCATGCTCTGTTTGTTGATAATATGTTTCTTGATGCTAATGACAGTACTATAGAAACATTCAATCCTGAGCTCATGGTTTTTCATGCCCCATTAATGAATGCGGACAATGGTGAATATGGGGTGCGATCTGGCACTGCTGTGGAAATCAATCTTGATAAAAGAATAGTTGTTATTGTAGGCACCTTGTATTCTGGTGAAATCAAGAAATCAGTTTTTAGCTTTTTGAATTATATTCTGCCGAAAAGATCTGTTCTGCCTATGCATTGTTCTGCAAATATAGGTTCTGATAATGATACCGCGTTGTTTTTTGGTTTATCTGGTACAGGTAAAACAACCTTGTCTGCCGCCAAAAACAGAAGACTAATAGGAGATGATGAGCACGGTTGGGATGAAAAAGGGGTATTCAATTTCGAAGGTGGCTGTTATGCCAAAGTAATCAATATTTCGCATGATAACGAACCGGAAATATGTGCGGCAATAAATAAGCCTAATATATTGTTAGAGAATGTAGATATGTCGTCTGATGGCTTAGATTTTGCTAGTGCGCGAATTACTGAAAATACTCGTGCATCATATCCGGTAGAATATATGTCCGGATTTGTCGCATCCGGCTGTGGAGGCCATCCTCAAAACATATTCTTTCTTTCCGCTGATGCGTTTGGTGTGCTTCCTCCTATCAGTAGACTGACTTCAGAGCAAACCATATACTACTTTCTATCAGGGTACACATCTAAGCTGGCTGGTGTTGAACAAGGGATTGTTGAGCCTGAAGCGACTTTTTCACCTTGCTTTGCCGAGCCTTTCTTGGTGTTGAATCCAATAAAATATGCTGAGATGTTAATGTTTATGATGAGCACACAAAATGTAACTGGATGGTTAGTTAATACAGGTTGGCATAGGGGTAAATATGGTGAGGGAACGCGAATAAGTATTTCGGTTACTCGATCTCTAATTGATGCTGCTCTCACTGGAAATATCGATGATGTAGAATATATGGTTGATCCTGTGTTTGGTTTGCATGTGCCGGTACAATGCTCCAATGTCGATGAAAAATTGTTGACACCCCGTGAGTTATGGAAAGACAAACATAAGTATGATGAGAACGCTGAAAGTTTGGCATGTAAATTTGAGAACAATTTTAGAAAATATCAGGGTGAAGTTTCCGTTGATATTAGTTTGAGCGGTCCTCAAGTATAGAGCCTAAAATGTGCCGTAATAGGTGTGTTGCACGTATTACGGCACTGTCTGTATTTGTCCGAGTGTCCTTTTAAGGACGAGCATCGTTAATTTTATCGGCAAGGTCAGAACAGGCGTAACAGCAACCTCGCCACAAATCAGTCAATCTGCTTGGCATTAAATCGTGCTGACTGGCTCTATCTGTAGGTGTAGGTGCGCTATAGCCCAACTGTAGAGCTTTTCTATCGTACTGTTTATACTGTGGATCATCAGCTTGTGATATATATACCTTACCCAGAACTACTGATAAGCCACCTTTCTCACCATAGAATAAATCCACCTGCCATTCGTGGTAATCAAGCCGCTTGTGATAATTGGTCACCTTCCAGCGCGGATTAGTTTCTAGGTATTTGTTAATGCATCTGGATGCTTGCTCTAGAGTTAGCTTGTCGATAATCTGAAATAATTCAGAGGTCGTTGTTTTATCTGTTGGGTCACTATAAGGCAGATCGTTGTATATCTTTTCTAAACGCCTTGCAGTACTTCGCAATGCGTCTAGCACCTTTTTGCGTTTCTCTTTAAGCGCATCTGCTGGACACTTATCGTAAGCCTCTGTGGCATCTTGAAATGCTTTCTCTGCTTCCCAGCATTCTAGATGCCATTGGTCTACAGCCTCATTGCCAGTGGGTTTAGGTTTAGATAGTGTCATGCTACTGCAGTTTATCCCCAATAATCCTTAGATATGGTTTCTATTACTTCTTGGCTTTCGAGTTCAACGCCAGCATCAATTCTTTTCTTGGTTATATCTTCGCGTTTCGTAAGCACTTCGAATTTTGATGGGTCTTTAACTTCTGTAATGTCATACACTTTGGTCTCATCAGAGTTTGTGCCTGCCTAAAGTATGTTTATACCTAACTCATTCAAATCAGGCTCAATCTCTTTATACATTGTTAGCCAAGCATCAAAGCCTTTTGTAATGTTGAAAGTTGACAAAAATTTCATTGATATTTCCTCCGATATATATTTTAGATTGTTAGGCTATTTTGTCACTTATTGTATTAATACTATACACCCATCTTTGTTGATTGCGTGCTAAAATGTCTGCTAGATATTTGTCCTGAAATAGGCGTAAAAAAGTTATTTTGAAAGGTAATTTACATGGAAGATGAAAGAATTGTGGATCGCGCACGCTGGAAAGGAAGAAACAGTGCAAAAGACATTTTGCGATTTGAAGTTTGGTCCTTGCTGGAGGAAAGATCTGTTTCGATAGGACCGGTATGGAGCCGTATTCCTAACTTCATTGGAGCTGAAAAAGCTGCGCATAAATTGGCTGAGTTAGAGATTTGGAAGACTGCCAAAATTGTAAAATCAAACCCTGATTCACCTCATGTTCCAGTGCGTTTACGCGCCTTAGAGGATGGCAAATTAGTCTATGTGCCAGTTCCGGAATTAGTTAAAGATTATCCATTCATTGAGTTGGATCCAAATATATTACAGGAAAGAAACATATCATTCGAACAAGTGGCTCCTATTAAAGGAGCCATGGAGCATGGCCGAAAAGTAGGATTTCAGGATATGAAACCGTTTGACCTAGCCGTTGTTGGCAGTGTTGCAGCAAGTCGAAATGGTGGTCGAACCGGTAAAGGTGGCGGTTTCGCTGACTTGGAAATGGGTATCTTTAGGGAAATGGGATTAGTCAATGCGGACACACCAATTGTCACTACGATACACTCTCTCCAAATCAAGGAAGACGAGCTTATTATTATGGATGCGCATGATACACCTTTGGATTGGATAATTACACCTGATGAAGTAATTGAGACGCAAACGCTGATAGCACAACCAGAAGGCGTTAATTGGGATACTATACAATCTGACCAATATGAAAATATTCCATTTCTTCTTTCATTGAAAGCAACATTATTAGGCAAGAAATAAAGGTAGGCTCAGTCTGTTTGCGTACAAGCATATATTGCTATGTTTGGATGTGTGTGCTGTATACGTTGATTCCATGATAAACAAATAATTGATCTTAGTAATTGCCATGTTGTTGACTGCATGCGGCTGAGTATTGTTCTGCCTAGTTGCAGGCTCGTACCTCAAGACGAACCAGAGGCGAGTTTCGGTGGGTTTAATTTGTCGCAGATAAATCTGGAACAGTTGTCTCTATAGAAACATAATCTGAGTTTCCGCCATAATCATAAACGTATAAGTCAGCTATAACAGTAATCCCTTCTTGGAGTGGTTCAAAGGAGTACGTTAGTTCGTCAAGATCAGCGTATAGCCACATGCTGTCGGAGGGTGAAACCCAGTCTAGAGAGCCGTCATCATTCTCCATTTGAAGTATTGGGAAGATGGCTCCTTCAGGATCGGCCAGCAGTTCTCCCCACTGACCTGACTCATCAACTTCGTAGTATACCTCGCTGAGAATTTCGCTGGTGTCTCCATCGATAACCAGGCTTAATTCGACATCATGGATAGGTGCATCGTCATTTTCTAATTCATCAGATGACATGTATCCTAGTGGTATGTCAAAGAAGTACAGATTTTCGTCTTCATCCACTGTGAAGTATGTATATGCATAAGATGTGTCAAAGCCATCGCTCATAGTTAGTATCGATAAGTCATAAAATGCAGTCACTGTACCGTCATCATTGATCCAGCCAGGTTCCTCACCAACAAAATACAACATGTCATCTGCGGCATCTATGACCCCATAATAGAGAATTGCTTCAGTGATAGTATCTTGAGATAATGAGTCAAGACTGGCGGTTATGGTCAGTCCATCGCCATCAATGTAATATTCTGTTGACGTTACTTCCTGATCTAGTTTTGCTCTAGACATTTCGGGGATTGCCTGACCAACATCCAAAAATGTCTCCAAGAAAGCTTTCCAATTCGGAACTACGTCCAAAGATAAATAATTTACGTCCAAATAGTCAATTGTTTGCGGAAAATATACTGACAGTCCCGAAGCGCGCTTCGAAGCAACGCCTGCAACCTTGTTGACGACTAATTTGTTTAGAGCATTTAAGGTCTGTTCTATCTCATTGTCTACACCAATGCCGCCCAGTTCCTCTACAAAATTACCGAGATCCACAATTTGTGAATCTTGATCAGGGTTAGGACTACTACCGAAACGAGATGCTATATTAAGTGATCTTGATACAGAAGGCGCGGCAGGTTGTGGGTCAGAAAGCAATGGTTCAAGCAGATTAGCTATTGAATTCTGAAATTCGTCAAATACGGTTAAATCTAATACAGAAAGAGTGATGTTTTCGTCAGTATCAAAACTTTGTGCTTGCGATTGAAATCCTTTGGCAATGTGTGAACCTAACTCTTCGGCTGTGACATCACTTGTTCCATTGAGGATCTCTAGTGATTGGTAATCCCAACCGTGGCCGGGTTCTAATTCCTCTGAGGCGACCATAAAGTCTGCTAGGTTAGCCATTGCTGCGGCAACCTCATATGTAGCCATCAGGCAGGCGTCGAAGCCAATAAGGTCTAGTTTCTCTACAGCGACGCTGGATAAGCCAGATGTTATCCCGGTCTGGATTTCCGATAAGTTAAGGATGTCTCCGGCAATATATTCTCCGCTGGCATCTAAAAATGGAATACCGTCTTCAAATTCGTCAGGGCCCATTCCTGGCCAGCCTGCTCCATGGTCCCAAAAAATTAGGCCAGTTCTGTCTGCAGGAAAATTAGATAAACCAAATTCTATGAAATTGGCCAGTGTATCAGCATCACCCATGTTTAGACCCTGTTCAGCTGATTTCAAAGGTGGCAAGATGGATACTTCCTGATTGCCAAACAACAGCATTTTGGTGTCATCCCAGTTTCCAAGTCCAACAAAATCTTCATTGGTGTAACCTGGAAGAAATTCTTCGTCTAGAGGTGATCTATCAGCCAGTACTACTAGATTGAGTCCGTTAGCTGCATCGATTGAGAGCATTTCTTCCAGATCTGTACCCGCGAAGAATTCAAGGTCGGTATCGCCCATCATGTAGACTAGAATAGTCCATGTACTTGCGTCGCCAGGATCATTGGTGAGCTGTTGGTTTTCCGGTGTATTAGTGGTCTCTATGTCAAAACCACCAATCAATGTGTTTGGAGATTCAACAGGCAGATCATCTATTACCGTAAAGGTATCAAAAATCCTTTCGACTGTACTCCAGTCGTCATCATTAACGAGTTGGATGCCTAACAAGATCATGTAATCTGATGCGTCGTCATATGTAGGTGTCACAGCTAATGAGATGTATCTGCCTTGCTCACTCTGTTCATTGCATTGCCATTCGTCCAAATGGCCCGCATACAATCCGTCATCGTAATCGATCCGTTCAACTATCACACATCCGCCTTCTGCAAGGTCATTAGCGAAGGTATCGAGAAGATCTGTAGTGCTGCTAGAAAAGTTTTCTGCAAGCCACCTGGATGCAAGAAAATTTACTCCAGGCACACCCCAAGTCTGAGTGAAGTCTGTTAGGTCAGTTGAAGCACTTATAGAATAACCAATGAATTCGTCGTCTACTACACGCGGCGTAATATCTATATCGTCCCACTCAACTGGAACTTCAATCACGATTACATCAAATTCATCGGTAAGAACTTTATAGTCCGATTCTGGTTTGTTGTCGTCAATATTTTGTCGCTGATCTATTTCAATAGCCTGCGTAGCTTGTGGGGTGTTTGTTGCTGAGGGCGTATCCGTGGGCATTGCAGCTATTGTTTGCTCTAGGGATAATTCTAGTTTATTCTCGAACTCTGCAGTTGCCATAACCATAGTCTCTGTAATACTAATTGTTTTGGCATATGCCTCGGTAGCTTCCTCCGACTCAGATAGCGGAGTGTTAGTGTCTGGCACGGATGGGCCACAAGATGTAATCATTAAAACTAGCAGCAAAATAATCTTATTAGGTAAATGTTTCATAAATTTTAGTTCGTCCTAAGTGGGTTCAAAACCCTAATATAAAAGTAATTATAAAAGTAATTTTACTACAGCAGAAATAGGAGTATGTTGTTTTATAACTAGATGTTCACGGGTAATGCGTCATTCCGCCTGAGCAGGAACTTGCACTAAATAGAGCTCGATCCAAGAGTGTTCTTGACTATCTTTGATTTTTTCCTGCCGTAGAACCTGTACAACTAATGTGCGGTTCGAATTTACGTATAATATTATTTGGAACAGATACAGAATAAGCATAACAATTATAAAAAAAGGAGAAATCATGAATATATGTGTTGTCTCAACTTTTGACGGTACAACAGAAGACTTTATGGAAATTTTCAATTGGGCAAAGGAAAAAATGGCATCATCTGCAACAGATATGGAAGTTGGCGTTATAAGAGAAGGCAAGGTCATTACAATGGCAAATGTTACTGATATGGCAAAATTTCAGGAAATAATGACATCTGAAGAAATGCAAACGTGGGATACAAAATATAACTGTGTTGATGCAGTTTACTCTTTAGAACAGCAATGATATTATTCATTTCAACTAGTGGGGAGGGGTCTTATGTCTAGGACGCTATATACGATTGTATTGGGTGTAATCACGGTTATTCTAAATACCTCTATACATGGAATGTTAGGTTCGCCAATGCCGGAACCGGTTTTTAGAGTATGGTCTGCCTTCCTCATAGGTTTCGTTGTGTTCAAATATGGTTGGAATGCTAAGAGGTTTACCGATGCGCCAGAACACGATATTGAAGCAGAGTTTGATGATGAGTAGTTCAGTTCGCAGACAATAGAGAGGTTCCTTATGCACGATAGCAATGCCATCCAAGTGAAAGACCTGGTAAAGTTCTATGGAAAAGTTCAGGCTTTAAATGGTGTGAATCTGGAAGTAAAACGTGGCGAAATCTATGGTTTCTTAGGCCCAAATGGAGCCGGGAAAACAACGACGATCCGCTGTATGTTAGATTTGATCCGCCCGCAACGCGGTTCGATCAGTGTATTGGGGTTGAATCCAAAGGCAGATCCTGAAGTGATCAAGGCGCGTGTCGGTTATCTGCCCGGCGAATTGCATATGGACGAAAATATGACTGCTAAGCAGCTTTTACGTTTTTTCAATCGCTTGCGTGGCAATCGTTCAGACTGGAAGTTCATCGAGGAATTGTCCGAGCGCCTCAAGCTGGAACTCAAAATCCCGATCAAAAACTTCTCAAAAGGAAATAAGCAGAAGGTTGGTATTGTGGTGGCGTTAATGCACCGTCCTGAGCTCTTGATGCTCGATGAGCCCACCGGCAGCCTCGACCCGCTTATGCAGCAGGAGGTCCTGCGCATGCTTGTTGAAGCACGAGATAACGGGGCTACAGTGTTCTTGTCCTCACATATCATCAGTGAAGTTCAGGCTATTGCTGACCGCGTTGCTATCATACGAGAGGGCAAAATTATAGAAGTTGTTGAGACCAGTTCTTTGCTCAAGCGCTCCATGCGCAAAGTGCATATTCGCTTTCAGGAACATATTGAAGCTGAAGAATTATACAATCTTCCGGGAGTTGAAGTGATTGCCAAAGACGCTAGTATGGGAGTGTCTTTAAAATTTGAAGGTGAGATGGATACTCTTATTAAGACTATAGCAAAATACCCAGTCAATGATTTCGAGACTGAGCATGCCAGCCTGGAAGAGATCTTTTTAACGTACTATGAAGAGCAGGAGGACAATTAACATGTTTACCGTAATTCGGAATACTTTGCGTAAATCACGTGGTTCACTGACTGGATGGGGAATTGGTATGGCTGCTCTGGGAATCCTGATGGGA
>DDZT01000116.1 GCA_002346435.1 Anaerolineales bacterium UBA3001 | reverse complement strand
GTAGATTTATCTGAGCGAGCTTTGAAATTACACAGACAGTTGGTACCAAGGATTTCTAAGCAATGATTAAATTTACAAGTGGGTCTGTATCGTCAATAGATGTGGTTTCAGTAGGCGGATTATGTATTGACATAGTCCTTAAGGTAGATCGATTTCCAGGTCATGACGAAAAAGTTACGAGTGAATTGATTGGAAATCTTCCAGGGGGACCGCAGCCTAATTTTGCCTGTGCTGCTAGTACACTAGGGCTTTCTGTCAGAACTTTGTCACATATTGGTACGGATGAATACGGAGAGATTGTGAAGGCTGATATGGAAAAATATGACGTTGATACGCAGTGTGTTGAGACTGTACCAGGAGCAACTATTGCTACTATTATTTTGTTAGACCCAACTGGAGAAAAGGCAATTATAGTGATGCCTAATGAAAAAACAGCCTATCAACCTGAGCTGGTAGAGGTTGCGCTTAGCAATGTGAACTATATGTATATTTGGCCAGAACCTAGAGAATCCTTCATCGAATTGGCAACAATCGCACAAGCAAAAAGCATTCAGGTAATGATCGATGTTGAAGACACTGCATGCGAGGGATCTGATTTTCTCGAACAAGTACTTCCACATACTTCTATAGCAAGTTTTAATTTTGATGGTTATAGAGCTGCAACAGGATTCGACAGTGTTGATTTTGGAGCAATGAAGAATTTATTAGAGTATGGTCCTCATACCATAGTTGTTACTCATGGGCGTGACGGTGCCTATGCAGTCACTGCCGATGACGCTGTTTGTCACAATGGGTATAATGTTCCAGTGGTAGACAGTACTGGTGCAGGCGATACTTTTAACGCAGCTTTCTTGACTAGCACTATTGCAGACTATTCTCTAGAAAAGAGAGTCGAGTTTGCATGTGCAGCTGGTGCGATATCAGTGACAGGACTTGGTCCTAAAGGACATTTGCCATCATTGGATGAAACATTTGAATTTATGTCTAAGAACGAAGAAAATACAAAATAACAATTAATATGAAAAGGAGTTAAATAATGTCAGAGAACACTATGATTGCACAAGTGGAGCGTTTGCCAGAAATAATTAGAGAGCAAACACCTATAATTGATCAGCGTATCAGAAGATTGTTGGACCATGAGCTATGTTTATCGGTCAAGCACATAGTCACCACTGGATGTGGCGATTCTCATATGGCTGCTGTAGCAACTGAACTGGCTTTTGAGCAGTTAGCTGGTATATCAACTGAGCCTTTGAACGCTATGACAGCCGCTCGGTACAATTTAGCTGCCAACAAAAGTGCTTTTCCGGGAAACCCCTTACTTATGTGTATTTCTGCTTCTGGTGGTGTAGCTAGAACTCGTGAAGCTCTTGGAGTGGGAAAGGAGGCTGGAGCTACTACACTAGCTTTGACTGCTAACACAGAATCACCGCTTGCATCTATTTCAGACCTTGTTCTCGACTGCTCAGTACCTGAATATGATCATGCACCGGGAGTGATATCTTATCGCGTATCGATGATAGCGTTATTCTTGATAGCCATTCGGCTTGCGGAGGTTCGGGAAAAGATGACTCAAGACCAGGCTAGTGCTTTACGCCAACAGCTTGCTTCGATAGGAGATGCGGTTGAAGATACCATCGAGGGTTGTCGCGACAAAGTTTTGGAAGTAGTAAAAGCCACTAAAGACCAGAAGAATTTTGTATTTGTAGGTGATGGTCCTAACTACTCAACTGCCATGTTTGGAGCTGCAAAATTGTTAGAGGCGGCTGGAAGTCACGCTATGGGACAAGATACAGAAGAATGGGCTCATCTTCAGTATTTTGCTAATGCTGATACAGATACT
Source organism: Anaerolineales bacterium UBA3001 (assembly GCA_002346435.1). Classification (GTDB taxonomy): domain Bacteria; phylum Chloroflexota; class Anaerolineae; order Anaerolineales; family UBA11657; genus UBA11657. The sequence goes on along the minus strand of DDZT01000116.1, from coordinate 13,274 downwards.
CCGACTTTTGTTATTTCTCCTGCTGGTAGAGGCCATAATAGGGTAGCTGAAATTCTGGAGCCCATGAATAGGGTAGGACGTTATTCTGTTGGTATAGTACCTGAAGGGGATGATGTGGTTGGACCCAATGTTGATATGGTACTTCCAGTAGTAGGAAATGTGCCTGAGATTTTCTCACCAATGATTTATCCAGTAGCGACAGAGTTATTCGCTGCATATTTTGCGGATGAAATTGGCGAAAAGTTTTTCCGAGGTTTTGAAGGTGTGTACGATGATGATGATGCAAACACAATTAAAACAAGTACTATACTGTCCCGAAGTGATATGTCGGGGTCAGCATAATCTAAGGTTTGATCAGCAGATTTTCAAAGATATATTTTGGTTATCTGTATACGGTAGGTGTGATAATGGTGTTGCACTGGAATTATGAAAAGCAATTAGGGAGTAACTAAATGATTGGTGAAGCTCTTAGATCGTACACACAATTGTATGAGCACATGGAGTCCTTAATAACACCGAAAGCTTCTTTCACAGTATTTAAGAGATTGGCAGACACATATGCTCCTACTCTAAGTGCTAGATATACTCGAGGTGAGGTAGTTAGAAGTATATTGGAAGAAAGTAAGTCTGAAGGTGCTCTAGGCGATAACGTTAACCTAGATTTGAATTACAGGAAGACTGGTAATGTTTGTATTACATTGGGTGAACAGAGCAGAAAACCGATCTGGGCATTTGCGCATTTGGACAACATCAGTTATTTAACTGGTCCTATCGAAAATGGTGTTTATCCTCTGACTGCATTTCATGAACCAAGAATTACTCCTGGTGAACGCGATGGTCTTGCTCTACTTTATGATGAACAATCTCAGAATCTAGTTTCTGCTGCAAAAGGGATGATTGTTACTGGAGAAGACAGTAACAATAGTGTGTTTAAGACTGATACAACTGATTTGCCGCCTGCGACTAGAGTAGTGTTTCAAACTGCAGCTGAGTGGGATAAGGGCACAGGTATGTTGTATGGTTCAGTAGATGATGCGTTTGGTTGTGCAGCCCTTGTGATGTCATCAATTGTACTTTCAGCATTCGATATCGATGCTTTGATAGTTTTGACAGATGAGGAAGAAGGAGTGGTTGGTGTGGGCAATACTGCCTTTGCGCGCGGAAGTCAGCGCTTGATATCACGTACTGACCCTAACCAATTACCCGCAATTATGTCAGTTACTGATCTGCATGAGAGAAAACCAATAATTGATGATAATGGTGATGTTGTAGCGGTTCCCGGATGTGGTGACGGAGCATTGTTTGCAGGATTTGCGAGTGGTGCTCGAGGTGGTGTTACTCCTCCACATGTCTTGTCAGCGATGCGTGAAGTGTCTGGATTGCTAAATGAGAAGGGTATTTCGATGCGGGAAAACGAATCTTATGTTAGCCGAAGTGACTGCGTGTCTGCAATGATGGCTACTCAGAATGTTGTTCTTATGGGATTTCCCGGTGCTTATTCGCATTTTTTAAAAACACCAAGGGCACATATTGACGATTTGGTAGCATTGTCAAAGTCACTTACTGTGCTTATAGCAGCTGTTCAATCATTGGATTGGAGAAAGCATTATTTGATTGACTAGTATTAAAAATCGGTTTGTTAGACTCTTAGATTTTAATAATCATGCAACATAAATAATCATGCAACATTTATGTTGCATGATTATTAATAGGGAGGTTAGATGATAACGATTAATATAGATACGCAACAACGCCAAGATTTAGTCAATTTGACAGAAGATATCCAAGCGTCTGTTTCCTCTTCCGGTATCGATGAGGGTGTATGTGTTGTTTATTGTCCACATACAACTGGTGGTGTCACTTTAAATTCACAAATGGATCCACCAACCTTGACTGATCTTATAGAAGAAATTGATCGAATCGTACCTACACGAGTGGATTTCAAACATATTTTTGATACTCCATCTGATGCTGCTGGTCATATTAAGGCTAGTATTATAGGTAATAGTGTTAGTATTCCTATAAGTTCAGGCAAACTTGCGTTAGGCTCTTCGCAAGGTGTATTGTTCTGGGAGTTTGATGGTCCTCGCAACAGGAAGGTTCATTTGCAAATAATTGGAAGTTAACTAATTGATAGTTGTCATATATACGAAAAGTTGACTAATTCAATAAAATTATGATTCGATTTTGGTTTAAACTATTTTATGCTGTGGAGTTTGTGGGTGTTGGTGTATTTATGCCCTATATAGCTATGTATTTCATCAGGAAGGATCTTACTAGTTCTGAGGTAGGATATCTTCTAGCGCTTACTCCATTTGCAGGCTTTGTTGTACAGCCTGTGTGGGGTGTTATCAGCGATAAATTAAATGTAACCCGGTTGTTAGTTACTATTGGGTGCTGGGCCACGTCTGTCCTTGTACTCGCTTTTACAGTGACTGATAGATTTGAATACTTGGTTTTGGTTGTTGTGTTAATGTCCATACTCCGTGCTCCGATTCACCCAAATGTTGCTGCATTGGCGTTAGCTCATTTGGAAGAACGGGGTAAGCAAGATGAATATGGCAAGTTTCGTTTGTGGGGATCTATAGGATTTGTGGTTGCTACCATTTTTGCCGGTGGATTATTGTTTGAAGATAATCTTACGTTGACAATTTACATATATGCTGGAACTATGCTTATATTAGGTGCCATTTCCTTTAAATTACCTGATCGTCATGTATCTACTGAAGTTCAGTGGAGAGATGGCTTGCGCTTGCTAGTGGATCACCGAGAATTACGATTGTTTTTATTGGGGATAATTTGCGTTGGGCTCACATTGGGTATTACGAATCAATATTTAGTGGTTTATATGAATGAGTTAGACGCTTCAGCCTGGATGATTGGGGCAACCGTAGCTGTTTCAGCTTTACCTGAGATACCGATAATGAGCTATGCGGAAACATTTATACGTAAATGGGGATTGCGCCTGACCTATGTTATCGGAATTATTGCGTTGCCCATACGTTGGTTATGCAATATGTTAGTGACCGACCCTAACATAGCGTTGCCTGTACAGGCATTGCATGGAATAGCAATAGGTTCGCTCCTTTGTGTTGGAGTAATATATATAGATAATATTCTACCCAAGACTTGGCGAGCTTCAGGCCAGGCGCTTTACGTATCTAGTTTGCATGGTCTGGGTCCTTCTATAGGACTTTTCTTAGCCGGTTTATTAATGAGTTCTGGAAGCACCCGGTCTTTATGGACCTTATGTCTTGGCGTAGGCATCATTGGGTGTTATATTGTAAATAGTGCTATGAGGGTAGATAGTGAATCGATACCTGAGGTGGTCAATTAGCTATGGGACCAGAATATGTAACATTCTCTAACATTATTATTGATGATATCGTCCTCTGGGATGGGTCAACACATATGAGCGTACTCGGCGGTTCTGGTACGCATGCATTGATTGGTATGCGCGTATGGTCTCAGTCTTTGGGGTTTGTGGCTTCAGTGGGTAAAGATATTTCACAATCAGTGTATAAAGATAGTCTTGATGCACTAGGTGGTGTAGATCTAAGAGCTATTGTGGTTAGGGAAAACTATCAAACTACTAGAGCTTGGCAGTTGTTCGAGCAGGATGGGACGCGAACTGAAATTATGCGTACGGACATCAATAAATTTATTGAGAATGCACCTACTTATGAGGAAATGCCTGTTGATTATCGTAACGCAAAGGGTTTTCATCTCATATGGGGGCGTGACCTAAAAGAATTGAGTGGTTTGATTTCTAATTTGCGTCACACTAATCCTTCAACCTGTTTGCTATGGGAACCATCGCCTGACCATATGAGATGTGATTTAACTGAGTATAAAGAGATACTTCATCGGATAAATATTTTTTCTCCAGACATAGATCAAGCAAAAGAGTTAACAGGTTTAGAGGACGCATCTGAAATGGCATCAGTATTTATAGGTTGGGGAGCAAAAATTGTTGCGATTCGTATGGGTGCGCAAGGATCATATTTGACTACTAGTGATGGTGGTGCTTGGCATATTCCAGCTGTTGCAAAAAAGATAGTTGATGTCACTGGAGCAGGTAATGCCTATTGTGGAGGAATGTTAGTTGGTGTTGCTAATGGTATTGATTTGCCAGAGGCAGCACTACGCGCGTCAGTTAGCGCAAGTTTTGCTCTAGAGCAGTTTGGTGTGCCTAAATTTATCGACAACTTAGAGGATGAAACTATGTCAAGATTGATATGGGCTAGGAATAATATTAATGATGTCAATATTGATTCCTGATCAACTCCTAGTATAATTTACGCTTATGATTAGTACTCGTAATCTTACTAAAACATATCCTGAAGTTGAAGCAGTGAAGCAGGTCACTTTGAATGTCCGAGCGGGTGAGGTGTATGGATTCTTAGGACCGAATGGCGCTGGAAAAAGCACTACTATGGCTATGTTATTAGGATTAATAAAGCCTACCTCAGGCGAACTGTCACTTTTTGGCACCTCGCTCCAAGATGATTATTTTGCTATAAAAAATGCAATTGGTGTGGTTGGTGAGAACCCATACTTTTTTGATGAGATGACTGCCTGGGAATTTCTCTCATTTCATGCAGATATTTTTATGATGGAGTCTAAAGAAAATAGAATCAATGAACTCATGGAGACTGTTGGGCTTAGACAATACGCAAATATAAGACCAAGTGAATATTCGCGCGGTATGCGTCAAAAGCTTAGTTTTGTTAGAGCGCTTTTACACAAACCTGATTTGCTAATGTTGGATGAGCCTGTGTCTGGTCTGGATCCACATGGTATACGACAGATACGGGGATTAATTGAGGAGCAGAAGAAATCAGGCACTACTATTTTTATTTCCTCACATATTTTGTCAGAAATTGAACGGACTGCTGATCGTATTGCCATTATGCATAAAGGCAAGTTGTTAGTGGAGGACAATTTAGATGGACTTCGCTATTCTGTCGATCAATCTGTGCGAGTGAATGTTGAAGTAGCTAATGTGCCAGAGTCGCTTTCTAGAGTGCTTTCAGAAATTCCACATATTGTTGATCACAATATAGATGGTCAACACATTGAAATTCGTCTAGATGCAAGCTTAGATTATCGTGCAGAGTTGTCGTCGGCAATCACTGCGTCTGGGGCTACAATAATTGGTATGGAGACTAGAAAGGCAAGCCTAGAGGAAACCTTTATGACTTTCACAGATGACAATGTGATAGGGTTGTCAAAGGGTGAAGTGCAATGAGCGATACTAGTAAGATCTATAAACAAATACAGACAGCTATAACAATACATAAGCGCGATTTTCGGATTACTGTTTTCGGGCCTATTATTTATATAATGTCTACCATATCAATCACAATAGGTATAGTAATTATAAGAAATTATCTCAGCTATATTGAGTCCAATGGTTTGTACCCGATGCCTGATTTGTTTTCTTTTCCTTATCGATGGGTCATCATATTGACGGGTGTGTATCTTGCGTTTTCGGCAGTGGTTGCTATTGCTCGTGAAAGAGAGAGTGGAGCAATGGAGTTGTTATTCTACGGACCTGTTGACAACGTGTCCTATGTTATTGGTAAATACTCGGCACAGCTTACTGTATATTGTTTGCTTATTATCCTATACCTAATATGTTTTTTTATAATATCTAATATAGCTGGAGTCCAAATACCAGCAAGTTTTTTTATGATGATGCTTCTATCCTTGTTCACAGGTGCGTATCTGATATCGGTGGGAGTATTTGTTTCAACAATATCAAAGAGTGTGCGGTCAGCTACGCTTGTATTTTTAACTTTGATTGCAAGCACTTTACTCATTCAGGCGTCGCAAGCTTGGTTGTCAAATATAGCTCCGGAGTCAGATTACTACAATCCAGTGCTCTTGTTACAGCAGTTGCTTGGTTGGGTTCAGGTTGTGTTAACTTGGCTGTCTCCATTTTCGTACCTCAATTATGGTGTGAATGAAATGTTGCGTGGTAATATGGTCGCATTTCTGAGAGTGGTAGGATTATCCTTTGTGTTTTGTATGACATTTATTGTTAGCAGTATTATTGGCCTAAAGATTCGTGGAGTACGTCAATGAGAAAGTTCATTGCAGCCATATTATTATTATCGTTTGGATTGATGGGTATGGATACAAATGTTCATACAGTAGCTGCTGAGACTCATGATGATGATAAAAGGGATTTGCCCGGCTTGGTTGACAAGACAGAAAAGCGCGAAGAGTTTGTTTACGGTGTTAATGCTTATAATGGTACTCTATATCAAGGGGTTTTTCATCCACCTAGTGTTGATACAGTATATTTGCTTGCGGATACAATCAACATAATTTCTCCTCGTAAAACTCTGATTTATTATTGGGCTGTTACAAACGAATACAAGGCTGATTTTGACAGTATGAATGAAGACCTACCAGGTACTTTGGAGATAAGATTGAATGGCAATCTTGTACTTACAGTTGAGCCTACGGATTATGTCATTCAGTATCCTGAGGGAATTACACAAGGAGCAGCAGAAGTATATTTGGGTGGGGCTGCACAGAGAAAATATGGTGAGTGGGAAGAAGCTTTGAAGGCATACCGATTAGATGTGTCGGAATACTATGAGGCTTCACGTAATTGGCGTACTGAGCTAACTGACCGTGTTCAATCGGGAGAAGTCACTTCGGAAGATGATGTGCTTGTATCCCAGCCTATGAGACCTGCTGATTTCCTGTACTCTAGTACTAAAGTATTTAGAGGAGTGCCACTGAAGTTGCCTTCTGGTCAATATGATATACAAATGCGCAATGACGAGGGGAAAATAGTAGCTGATAGCGTAAAGAAGCTTGTTGTATTTCAATCAGATCGAGTAGGTGTAGGATATACTGTTATTCCTGAAGATAAATGGACTACTCCAGAGCAGACTTATAATCCTGAAGAGATGTTATATGTTAGATCCAATAACACACTTTATTTAGAACCTTTTTTTGAAAGTGAATACAATGAACAATATTTCACTCACTTGGAAGCACCACAGGCGCCGAACTTTGTGAACTCTGATTGGAAATGGGTTAAAGAGGAAAACTTTAAAATCTCGGGTTCGTCCAGATGGAGAAGATCAGGGGATGCTGCAGATGTCACTTTTATTGGAGAACGTCGCCCTGGACGGCATATAAACGATGAAGGCATAGCATATGATATGCAAATAATTGAAAGAAGTATGATACAGGATTCAATTGAGTTTGAAGATTATATGGTTCGTCAGAATCCGGGTAAAGCACTAGGTTACGAAATTCTTGAGGCAATGGAAGGGTTGTCTCAAGGTATGCGTGACCGTGCCCCTGATTTTTCAGCATTTCAAATAATTGTTCGTAGATCGCTTCAAGATCTTGATGTAAATTTACAGGGAGATGATGGTGTTATTCTAGGCGGAAGTGGTAGAACAGTAGATGTGGTTAGGCGAACCGGATCTACCAATCTTTTTCTTGCTTCGATTCTGCCAGTTGCACTAGGAATAGTAATGGTTGGATATAGGCGATACAGCTTAAAAGTTCATCGAGAGAAACTTGCGTCCGCATCAATAGAAAACAGTTAACAACTGTAGTTATAACTGTTTTTAACCACATTCAAGTAGATATATTTTGTTTGGCATTTAATTGCCCGTAATGAAATGTTGATTTTACTTTTTTGGCCACAATGATAAATCTTTGTAAATGAAACTTTTAACCATCAGCGATTTGTGTGCAGATCTAGTGGTTCCCATCGGCGAGTTACCCTTGCATCCTGGCAAACATCAGCTAGCTAATCAATGTTTGTTTGTTGCGGGAGGAACTAGTAATACTTTAATAGTTGCTGCTCGTTTGGGTTTAGATACACATGCAGTAGGTGCAGTGGGTGATGATTGGTTGGGAAAAATGGTATTACAGCAACTATGTGATGAAGATGTGTCGACTAATTATGTGCAGGTTATTCCTGATGCCACTACTACTCTTTCTATAGAATTAGTAGACAGTAGTGCACAACATGTTTTTGTGGGTGCGTTAGGTAAAGGTACAACTGCAGAGCTATCGACTGATCTAGGCACTATATTGGCTGGAGTAGAAGCTGTGTTTTGTACTAGTTATGCATTGGCTAGCCACTCGCTTTTTAGTTGTGCGAATAGTTTGAATATTCTCAAATATGCTCACAAATGTTCTATATCAACTTTTTTTGATTTAGGTCCTGCTGCGTTTGCCATCGATCGGGAAATTGTTGAGCAGGCAATCAAGGCTAGTACTGTCGTATTAACAACTATGGAGGAACTACTTGGTTGGACAGGAAGTAGTGACAAGATACAGGCTGCTAATGCGATACTGGGTGCAGGAGCTGAGATCGTGGTTATAAAATGTGGTAGCGAAGGCTGTATCATAATGTCTTCCGATGAAGAAATCGTGTTGGATGGTTTTAAAGTTATAGTATGTGATACTGCCGGTGCTGGAGATGCATTTGCTGGTGCGTTTATCTTTGGGTATTTAAACAGATATAGTCTCGCTGAATCTGGTACCATAGCTAATGCTGCTGGGGCTATTACAGTCACTCGTGTAGGTACTGGACCTTATGTCGCACAGCGTGTTGAGATATTTGAGATGCTAGAGTCGTATGGTGTAACATTCGGTGAATAAACTGTCGCGATTTTTTACAATAAAATTGTGAGGTTCAATAATATGGAAATTGCTTATAGTGTTCCCAAAAGTGAACTACATTTACATCTTGACGGGTCATTGGATACAGGATTTATCGCGGCGTGCGCCACAAACAGAGGTATAGAATTGCCGGTTGAACCCGCAGATATTAGAGAATACTTGCATGATTTGAAGAGCAAACGATCGCACATTGGTAGTAAAGTGTCTAGTTCTTCAAATTGGTCAAACTTTGATTTTTGTAATCAATTCTTACAGACGACAGATGAACTTAGAGGGGCTACATTTTCTCTATGTGAGACGTTAATTGCTGATAATGTGGTGCTAGCTGAGATTCGTTTTTGTCCGGAACTTCACACTGACGAGGATTTGACAGTAAATGACGCTGTTGATGCTGTGGTGTCTGGATTTCGCGAAGCGGAGCAAACTCTAAACATTAAAGGCGGTGTGATTGTTTGTGCGTTGCGCTCATATCCTGTAGAACACACAATCGAAATGGTTGAATTAGCATCAGCTTGGCTTGGTAGAGGAGTCATAGGGTTTGACATAGCTGGTGATGAAGGTGCTTTTACATTAGACATTCATGAATCTGGTATAAAAGAGGCTCTGCGCAGGAATGTACCAATGACTTTGCATGCAGGTGAATGGCCGGAAGATACTGTCAAAAATATAAAATTGGCTGTAGATTTAGGTGTGCATCGCATAGGTCATGGGGTTACTTTGTGTCAGGATCCTAAACTCATGAATCTAGTGGTAGATGAGGGTATTACTGTCGAATGCTGTTTGACAAGTAATGTTGGGTGGAAGGTGCCATCTTATGCAGTTCATCCTATCAGAAATATGTTTGAAGCAGGAGTAAAGGTTTGTATAAATTCGGACAACTTGTTGTTATCGGGGACTTTCGATCGCGCTGCATATTCAACTGGAGAAGTACAGCGTTTAGTTCAAGATGTGGGTTTTACCTGGGATCAAGCTAGACAAGTATTACTTAATGGTGTTCTGGCCTCTTTTAGTCCTGGAGTAGATCAAGATTGGATTTCTCAATATGAACAGAGATTAGACGCAGTTTTGTCAAAGTGAATTAAACAAGTAGACATATCTAAGATTATGGATCATTTTAAGAATATTTATAATAATATGGCAGTTGAATATCATCGTATGATTGAATATGAAGATGTCGATGACAATTTATATGAATGTATTGATAAACTTCTGACAGTAGATTTTAATTCAGTACTGGACATAGGTAGTGGAACCGGAAGAATCCCATTGTTGTTGTCTGATACCAATTTGAACGTTTTTGGGTTGGATTTGTATTGGGAAATGCTACAGGAAAATGTTCGCCAGCGCAATTTGTCGGCTGGTTCCTGGTTGCTATCACAAGGAGATGCTGGAGCGCTTCCAGTGTCATCTGATCGTTTTGATGTTGTAACTGCAGGCTGGGTGTTGGGGCATACATGCAGCTGGCATCCGGATTGGCAAACAGAACTGGATATAGTATTAAATGAAATGCATCGTGTTGTTCGGAGTCAAGGGATTATAATCATTATGGAGACTCTTACTACTGGTAGTGATATACCTTCTCCACCAACAGTAGGTTTGTCAGACTATTATGATTGGCTTGAAAAATCATGGAACTTTACTAGGCAGGAGCTTCGCACAGATTATAAGTTTCCTAATGTGCAGAAGGCGATAAATAATACTGAATTTTTTTTTGGAGAACAACTTAGCAATATGATTATCGACAATGATTGGAGTCGTGTTCCAGAATGTACAGGTGTTTGGAGTAAAATTGTATAAGAGTTTTCTTTGTGTATTGGTAAATTTAGATAAGGATTGGGTGATGAAATGAGCGTTGTAGTATATGGTAGCATCAATACTGACTTGATTGCTTATACTCCTAAGCTTCCACAGCAAGGAGAAACTCTACTCGGTAAATCATATCTAATGGCTCTAGGTGGTAAAGGCGCAAATCAGGCTGTGGCTGCTGCGAAATTAGGTACAAAGGTGTGCATGGTTGGACATGTAGGTGATGATACATTTGGTCGTCAAGTGCTAGAACAACTGACTGATTATGGTGTGGATGTAGCAAATGTCGAAATGGTTGCTGATCAAGGTAGTGGATTGGCTGTGATCAGTGTGGATGACAATGGAGAAAACACAATAATCGTTTTGTCAGGAGCTAACATGCATTTTGATCAGCAAGATGTTGTTCGGACCGAGAGTTTATTTGACAATACTAAAGTATTACTGCTTCAACTGGAAGTTCCAGTTGAAGCAGATTTGGCAGTGGCTCGTGCAGCCCATGCTAAGGGTATTACGGTGGTTTTGGATCCAGCTCCAGCAGCAGAATTGCCAGATGAGTTGTATAGTGCAGTTGATATATTGACCCCAAATGAGGTAGAGATCGAAATGATGGTTGGTATACGGCCTTCCTCACCACAGGAAGCTGCTGACGCGGCTAAGATACTACAAAGTCGTGGAGTGAATACAGTTATTGTCACACTTGGTTCCGAAGGAGTATTTTGCGCATCAGGTGATAGGACTATATATGTACCTGCGTTTGATGTAGATGCTATTGACACTGTAGGTTCAGGTGATGCATTTAATGGTGGACTCGCAGTTGCAATTTCAGAAGGCCTGGAGATTGACGAGGCTCTTCATTGGGGCTCAGCAGCAGGTGCGCTTAGTACGACTCGTTCCGGTGCAGCTGGGGCTATGCCCGATAGAGCTGAACTGACTAGTCTGATATCTAGTAGTAGGTAGTTCGTATCACTGGTTGAAATAGATGAGTGTGTTTTGCGCATACTGGATCTAATGCGCATGATTTGCAATCAGGCTCACTCATTTCAGGACATCCTTTCCGCATTTTGAACAAGAATTGATCCACAGAAACCATGTTAAGATTTGGTGATGTATCTACTAACATGTTGATTGCCTTATATACGTTTTGCCGGACATCATATTCTTGTTCTTCACTTACCAATTCGCGCCTTGTAATTTTTTGCTGAAGGTAGGTGTCGCAAACACTCACCATACCAGTGCGTAATGTGGTACGCATGAGGTGATAATCAATACATGGAAGTTCTTCTTCAGAATCCCCAAGTTGTAAAAAGTTCTCAGGTCGATTTAATAGTATATATATTAGCAAAGCAGATTTTTTTTGTAACGGGTCATTCTTGTATCCGCCAACATTCCATAAAATTCTTAGTAAATTGGCCATTGGTGTCCTGGAATTTTGGGTTTTTTGGATAATTTTGGCAGGTGTCATGCCTAAATCTGACATATCTTGACCATAAGATTGAGCCTCGGACAAATGCAGCTCGATTGCTGGCATAGGACAGTGTCCGTCATCGTCAGCTAAAATCATTTCTAATTCCTCTTTAGAAAGATTTGCTTGCCTATTGATGCTGAAGAAGTCGGGATCACTATCTAGGGTCCGCGAATAAGCAGCCCCTATGTAATCAGACCCTTTGCGCTCATGCCCGTCTATTTTTGCTATCATAGGCGCAACATATTTGTGATTGTTTTTGGTCCAGAATCCAAATTGCTGCAAAGTTAACGCGAAGAAATAGTCCAATGTGTTTGGATGTCCTATCGCGGGTTGTCCCATTCCGGTAAATGTGTAAGGCAATTCACCAGTCTCTTCTGTTTCAATAATCTTAGCAATTTGTCTGATTTTGTAGGTATTTATCGATACTTGTGAAACGGAGTCAGTTGGTGTTGTGCTTACCTGTTCCATTAGACCCTCAGTACCTAAATGACTTACAGTTATTTTGGCTATCTTTGTAGCTTTTTTGGCAGCCTGTACTGGGTGTTCTAATTTGCACAAATAGGATAATACAGCTCCACAAAATGAATCCCCGGCTCCAGTTGGGTCGTGAGGCTCGATTGGCTGGATGGGTATTCGTTGCAGATCGTTGCCTTGAATTATACTTACCCCATTTTCTCCATGCGTAACAAAAAGTATGGTACCAGTTGGCGAACAGATATTTTTTGTATACCCTAAATTGCTGGCTGCTTCATGTTCATTCATGAAGCATAAATCTGCTTGTGCAATTAGTGCGGATATCTTTTCTTTTTGATTGTCTTGTAGGTTATGTCCTCCACTGACCGAAACATTCTGTGCTTTGTTATCTCGGCATTTTTTTAGCATTCTTAACTGTACGTCAATATTGCCCAGTTGTACGATATGTACATATGTGTAACTTGAGAGATCTGAAGGTATATCATTTTCAGACATGAGTGATTCGGACCTGGGTTCCACAGTAGTGTATGTAGCCTTCCCCCTATCATCATATTCAATTGCGAAATGTGGCAGTTGATCCTGACTGATTGTTGGGCCCAACCAATTTATTAATTTGTTGATAGGTTGCATCAGTAGTGGCATGGGACTTGGAAAAGGAGCCAACATGTCTACTTGACTACCAGCTGCTCGAGCTCCTAAGGCTGTGTAAAGACCTGCGCCCCCTGTAGTGTGGATGTCTTTCCCGTTGATATGTAGGATGTCTTGTGAAGCTCCACCAATTACTAGTATTTTGGTCATATTGTTGTGAATTTATATAGTATGAGTAATGTTGAGGTGCCCTCGGCAGGACTCGAACCTG
>DDZT01000078.1 GCA_002346435.1 Anaerolineales bacterium UBA3001 | reverse complement strand
AAACTGCCTAGCATAAGAAGATAAAGATTCTATATACCTGCGCTGTCCTTCTGCGTATATCGTATCCAATGCTAGTGATGACTTGCCTGATCCGCTGACTCCTGTAAAAGTCGTCAGTTTTCCGTGTGGAATTTCAACCGTAATCTCTTTCAAATTATGCTCACTGGCACTAGATACTCTAATATGACTATCGGAAGTAAAATTTGTTCTTTTTGTTGACTCTAACATCAACTGTGAGACCGATCGATCTAAATGCTTCGTGTTAGCTAAAATTTTAGTACGAGAGAAAAGGTCTTTCAGAGCCTGGCCAGTGTAGGAAGTGTCGGCTTCGGTAATTTTTTCTGGCGTACCCGTGGCAACAACTTGTCCACCATTTTCTCCACCATCAGGCCCCAGATCAATAATATGATCCGCTGTTTTGATGACATCTAGATTGTGTTCAATCACGACAACTGTATTACCCGAGTCTACCAATTTATGCAAAGAAAGAAGTAATTTTTGTATATCATCAAAATGAAGTCCTGTGGTTGGCTCGTCCAAAATATATAATGTCTTACCCGTACTTCTCTTAGATAATTCACGAGCTAATTTGATACGCTGTGCTTCTCCTCCAGATAAAGTCGGCGATGGTTGTCCTACTTTCATGTATTCCATTCCAACATCTTGGAGTGTTTGTAATATTTTAGCAATTTTAGGAATAGCGCTAAAGTGTTGTAGTGCCTCTTGAACATCCATCTCCAAAACTTCAGCAATTGACTTATTTTTGTATTTGATCGATAGGGTTTCCTGATTGTATCTAGACCCGTTACAAATATTGCACTTTACCCAAACATCTGCTAAAAATTGCAGCTCAATTTTTTTGGCACCGTTTCCCTCACAAGCTTCACAACGACCTCCTTTAACATTGAAACTAAATCGACCGGGCTTATAGCCCCGCAATTTTGACTCTGAGATCCCGGCATAGAAAGTGCGTATGTGATCAAACAACTTAGTATAAGTAGCTGGGTTCGAGCGAGGAATACGACCAATAGGAGTTTGATCAATAGCTATCACCTTGTCGACTGCTGCCCGTAGATCAGATACGAGTTGATCACCTGCTACAATTTTTATATCTTGGTGGTTTCCAGGAACAGCTTGCGCTCTCATTAGGTCTCGGCTTAGTGCTGGATGCAAAATGTCATTAACCAACGAACTTTTCCCTGATCCACTAACGCCGGTGACACATGTAAACGTACCAATTGGAATTTTGACAGAAATATTTTTCAGGTTATTTTGTGTTGCACCTTGAATTTGAATATGTAATGGTTGTCCTTGATCATTGACTTTGGCTTGGCGTCGCTCTTGGGGAATTGATATTTTTAGTTCTTGGCGCAGGTACTTAGCTGTCAGAGATTGAGCCGTCTTTGCTACCTGAATCGGTTTGCCCATCGCCACAATCTCACCACCTTTTACTCCTGCTCCTGGACCAAAATCAACTAGTAAATCCGCATTCCACATAGTATCTTCATCGTGCTCAACAACAATCACGGTATTTCCTTGATCGCGCAATTCATTCAATGTAGACAATAAGTGGTTATTGTCCCGAGGATGTAAACCAATACTAGGTTCATCCAAAACATAAATCACATTTTGTAATCCTGAACCGATTTGAGACGCAAGTCTAATTCTTTGGGATTCACCTCCTGACAGCGTTTGAGCTTTTCTATTCAACGATAAATAACCAAGCCCAACATTGACCAAAAAACCTAATCGCCCCTTGATTTCTTTCAACAATTCGCCTGCAATTAACTCCTGTTTATCTGTAAGAATCAGGCCTTCAAAGAAAGATAAACAATCGTTAATTGTTATATCTGTAACATCAACGATCGACCGATTTTCGATAGTTACAGCTTGGACCGATCGTTTAATTCGTTTACCATTACAATCAGGACAAGAAGCCGAAGCTAAATATTTTTTGGCTGATTGTAACCACTTTTGATTTCCTTGTTCCTGTGCATAAATGATCTCTGAAGCCAAGTCAGCTAACACACCATCGTAAGACCTACGACGCTTATGTCGCCGACTGCGATACCACCGATAGATGATCGGAATTTTTTCTCCTTGAGTACCATGTAACACTATCGACCGATGCTTGTCAGTTAACTCTGACCAGGGTTGATCCAAACTAAACTGGTAATAATCCGCTAGGCTATGAGCTAAAAACCGATCACTATCTCGTTCTAATTTTTTCCAAGGTAAGACTGCACCCCCTGAAATAGATAATGAGTTATCTGGTACTACCAGATCTGGTTGGACCGTTTCAATAGTGCCTAAACCATTACAAGTTGGACACATACCAGATGGACTATTGAAGGAGAAATCTTTAGGGGTTGGAGGCTCAACACTAATTTGACAAGCAGAACAGGTAAGATTTTTACTAAAAAATATATCTTCTGTAGACTGTTGCGACTCATCCACAATACTAAGAATCAAGTTTCCAGTTCCCATTTTGAGAGCGGCATTAACCGAGTTAGCTAGTCGTGTCCTAATATCAGCTTTCCGAACTAGGCGATCAGTCACAATTTCTATGTTATTACGTTGACGTGTATCAACAATAATCTCCTGACCTAATTCATGTATTTTGCCGTTGATTCTTACTCTGACATACCCAGCTCGGAAAGCATCATCCAATTCACGCCGATGTCTCCCTCTGCGACCACGAACTATAGGAGCTAAAATCAAAAATCGGGTTTCTTCCGGCAAGGACATGATCTGATCAATAATCTGATCGGCTGTTTGAGACGTCAGAGGATTACCACATTCAGGACAGTGACATTTTCCGACATTCGTGTATAAAACACGCATATAATCATAAATATCAGTGATAGTAGCAACAGTCGATCGCGGATTATTAACGACCGATTTTTGATCAATAGATATGGAAGGAGAAAGACCACTGATGGATTTCACTTCAGGCTTCTCTATCTGCCCTAAGAATTGACGAGCATAGGAAGACAAAGATTCAATGTAGCGACGTTGACCTTCGGCATAAATAGTATCGAAGGCTAGAGAAGACTTACCTGAACCGCTTACACCTGTAAATACAATCAGTTTATTTTTGGGTAATTGAAGATCCAAGTGACGTAGGTTGTGCTCACTGGCTCCTCGTACCTCTATAAAAGGGGTAGTAGTATTTTGCGTCTTGGACACAAGCAGTAATTTTTCAATCTACTTTTTCAATTCATCAATCATCTGAAATAGGTTTTGTAAGCAAATACGCGAAGCTTCCTCACCATCTTGAGAGAATTGACTACCTCCAGGAGTATGAACAATATCGTCTGCCAATTTAACCTGAGGTCGCCAGTGAGTCTCCAACGTGAGGTGTCCTTCATAACCATCATCAACATAAGCTTGTAGTTGGCCCGGCCAATCAATTATACCTTCACCAACTGGTACTGACTCCATTTCGTTAGTCTCTTCATTAAGGGCTGCATCTTTAAGGTGAGCATGAACCATAAATGGCCTTAGTCGATTATAGGCGTCCGGATAGGGGGTTTCACCTTCTTCTCTAGCATGAGCCTCATTAGCTGGATCCCAGATAGCTTTAACACTCGGACTATCAATTTGGCGAATGAATCTCTCAGTCAACAATGCTGTCGCTAACGAAGTAGAATATTCATTCTCTAAGCCTAATATAACCCCTTCACCTTCAGCAATCCGAACTGGTTCGTCGTAGGCCGATATTATCTCATCCCATCGTTGTTCTAGGTTATCAAACTTCCAAAAGGCAAAAGTCCGAATAATTTTGGCATCAAATTCATGTGCCAACTGAATGCAGTCTTTCAAAATCTGCAAGTGTTCTTTTCGAGCTTTACTGTCATCAATATCACATTTAAAAAAAGGTGATGCTATACCTATAATCTGTAGGCTCGTCTTATCCAAAATCTTCTTCATTTGATCAATATCGTTCTTGGTCAGCTCTTGCGGAGCCTTATCCCAAACGGATCGAATTTCGATTGAATCAAGATTAAACTCATTTGAAACGTTCACTACTGTTTGAAAATCTTGCGAGACTTCGTCGCCAATAACACCAATTTTAAACATCCAAGACCCCTTATATCTTCATTTAAGTTTACTATTCGTAAGTATGATTTGAATCAGGGAAGATATTTTCTCTTACTTCCCTCTTATAATTTGCAATTGCATCCTTAATCGTTATTCCTAGTTCCGCATAGTGTTTAACAAAGGTAGGCTTGAATCGATCAAACAAGCCCAACATATCATTAAGAACTAAGATTTGACCATCACAATCCGAACCTGCTCCGATACCAATTGTCGGTATGTTCAGGGATTTAGTGATCTTACTGGCTAATTTTTTGGTTATTGACTCAAGAACCAACGCAAAACAGCCAGATGATTCTAGTTGCCTTGCTTGTTGTGAAATCAACTCTGCTTCTTGTACAGATCGACCATACACTCTAAATTTATCCGCAGTTTGTGGTAATAAACCTAGATGCCCAACAGTAGGTATATTGTGTTGAGTCAAAGATTCAGTAATTTGCGGATAACACCCCTCCAATTTGACCGCATCAGCACCAGCTGATATTAGCAATCTAGCGTTTTCGATTGCTAACTTTTCCGTAGTATAAGATCCATAAGGCAAATCTGCCACAATCAGACAAAAATCATTTCCACGAGCCACAGCCTTCGTATGATGAACAATATCGCTCACAGTTACTTTTGATGTTGTATCATAACCCAAAACAACTACACCTAATGTATCCCCAACGAGAATCAGGTCCACCTGAGATTGACTCAAAATTTGGGCCATTGGGTAATCATAAGCAGTCAATGCTACAATTTTTTCCCCGGTTGACTTCATATTTTGGATGCTCTCAACAGTTTTTTTTAACGAATGCATTTTTTGTATGATATCAACCTCAAGGTATGGATACAATTGTTCCTCGACAAGCCGTGAGTATATCAATTGGTTTCTAAAACTGTCAAGCTTGGCAGTAGAACCATCGAGTTGACATAGACTGTTTTTCAGTTCACATAAGTGTGCTAGAATAGTCTGCGTCTGATTAATGTGAAAAGGAGTAGAAATGTTTTTTGAATTGAGACAGTATGTACTTAGAGCAGGACAAAGAGAAAACTGGGTTAAATTGATGGAGGAAGAAATTCTACCCTTTCAATTATCCAAGGGAATGGTAGTTGTAGGAAGTTTTCTAAGTGAGCAAGAAGGCAACGAAGATGGACTTTATATATGGATCCGCCGCTTTGACAGTGAAGCTGAGCGAGAAAATTTGTACACTGCAGTTTATGAGACCGACCATTGGAAAAATGTTCTAGCCCCACAGGTTGCCAATATGATTGACCGAGAACAAATTTCAGTCACTCGGATCATTCCAACAGAAAAATCAATCTTGCGATAATTTTATTTGTGTGAAAAAGGTAAACAGAGCTCAAGGTGATTTATTAGCTAGTTCAGCCTGGTAGAAACCTAGAAAACAATAGCTGGCAGATGTCCATCTCCATGCAACTGGCTTTCACGTCGAATGTCAGCGCCTTGGTCATGGATTTCTGTTACGCTTTGTACACCAACAATGCGCATCGCTCGGTCAAGATCCGATTTCATGATTTCAAATGCGCGAGTCAGGCCGACATGTCCTCCGGCTCCTATTCCGGCCGCTGTTACACGACCAATTCCCACGGCTTTGATACCATAGGATAATGCAATCAAAACATCAGTACCATTCCGAACCCCACCATCCATCATAAAGTCAAGTTGAGTATCGCCCATGAGTGGCATTTCTTGTGAGACTATGTGAAGTGTTGGAGGAACACGGTCTTGTTGCCTTCCACCATGATTGGACCAAATAACTCCCGAAGCCCCCATTTCTTCGGCTTTTCGAGCATCATAAGCACAATGCACCCCCTTAACAATCAAAGGTTTATCGTCCCCCCAAGCTTCTTTAATCCACTTTAAATCGTCCCAAGTGACAGCTGATGCCGCGAGTTGTACCCCGATATCTGCATATGGCATTGGTTGGCCGTTCTCATCAAGTATGTTTACAAACTGCATTAATCCACCATCACGAAAATGATCCATAACCCACGACAAGCGGGGAAGCATCTGTGGCGCCAGCATTAGTTTACGAAAAGCAAGCTTCAACATTTCTCCTAATCCTAAACCGCGAAAAGGTCCGGTCACTTGCATAGGCTTCATTTTTGCGTGTAAAGCTCGTAGTCCCGAGACACCAGTATCAATTGTTAAAACAAGTGCTGTAAAGCCTGATTTTTTTGCTCTTTCAATACCTCTTAATGCTGTCTCTCTCCCACCACATAGATAAAGCTGAAACCAGCAATCTCCCTCGGAGGCTTCCGCGACAGATTCCATCGGTGTTCCCGAAAGTGTCGACAGTGTCATAACAGTACCAAATTCACCAGCTACTTGTGAAGCAATAGCGTCTCCCATTGGATACAATGCTCGTAAACTTCCCACTGGAGCTATATACCAAGGAACATCAAAACTGTGTCCTACTACTTCGGTACTTATATCCAAAGAAGAAAAGCTTAGAGCTCCATACGCAGTTGTCATAGATTGCTGAAATGCACGTACATTTCCACGTAAGGTTGTTTCTTCATCAGCACCACCTCGGAAATATTCAGAAACAATTGGTGGAACACGCTGCATCATTAATTCCCAAAGATCTGCTGTCGTTAAGCACTCTGAAATTTGTTTATCTCGTTGACTCATAATTTAGTTAACGGACTATCGACAATGAAAATTCGCCATCTGACTTCTACACCAGAAGCAATGCTAATTGTCAATAAAGTTTCTCCATCTTGAATATTAAAGGCAAAAATACAGTAACTGTTGTTCACAATTGATAATTTAAGTTCTATAACCTGGCGTCCAGAATGTTTTGCAAATAATGCTAATATAGCCATCGAAAATCTAGACTATTATGTCAATATGTCAATGCTGATTTCATAGGTGAATAACTAATATTTAAATTCTGGGGGCAAGGCCTGTTCCGTTGTTACACGACCTTTTGAATCCTGTTTTACTAAAAACGTAGTTAGCCGATGAACTAATTGATCGCGGATGTCTCGATGTCTATCGCTAAACCATAGGTTGTTCATTTCACCCGCGTCATCATCTAGATTAAACAGTTCTCCAGGACAGTCATTTGGGCCTGGGGCTGGGCTATGGTAGACGTTAAGTTTATAATTATCCTCTCGCCACATGGAGACGTGAAGTTCTGGATCGTAATAGCCACCATGTCCAATACTGGAGTTTCGATGCATACAAACCGCATAGCCCCGTTGGTTGAGGCTATGATCATCAAGCAAATTACAAGAGTCGATCATTCCACTCGGCTTCTCGTAGCTACCAATAGCCAATGATGTAGCCGCAATATCATGTAACTGGCAAGGAATATCAACTATTCGGCCCTTCTGCTGCTTAGGATGTTGGATAATCATCGGAACTCGGGTACAAGGATCGTACATAAATGCTCCTTTTGTACTTAAACCGTGATCACCGAGCATATCGCCATGGTCACTGGTAAAAATGATGACAGTATTACTATCCAAACCGAGGTCCCCCAAAGTCTTCAAAACACGACCAACCTGCTCATCAATTAAGGCTATTGAAGCATGATAACCAGTCCGGTTTTCAATTAGATCAGATCGATCATACTTTCGAGCCTCTCGTTGGTGGGAGATGGGACGATGATTAAATGGTTCATCGAAAGCATGGATATCTGGCAAATCTTCGATAACAAGTTTCTGTCGATATTGCCGGGGG
>DDZT01000043.1:21721-23381 GCA_002346435.1 Anaerolineales bacterium UBA3001 | reverse complement strand
CTATGTCAGATGCCCAACTTGATGATTTGATCGAATCTGTCCTAGTTTCCGTCCCCGACTCATGTAAATCAACTACATCTGTACTACTAACTGAGTCAACATGCTCGATTGCACTTAGAACAGCATCCAACTGACCCTGTTCACCTGAATCGCAAAAACGACACACCATACTCGGTGCATCGTTACTAGTCAAAATCCTTAAGTTTGAAAGATAATGATTCAAGTCTCCTTTTTTTCGCAGAAAAGAAGTGAAATCCCAATCGCTGGATTGGTTCCCATTCATCCATAGCAAATCACCCTTTGAGATCACTGTATGGAAGTAATGAGCAATAGTCTGATCTGACATACCTACCGCTCGCGCAGAAACATTGTTATCGGGAAACTGTTCAAAATTACTTTCTCTAAAGACAACAATCCTTCCGGGTCCGGACTGTGTCACATAAAGGTCATCCCCGCGCAATATGGCACATGTGATTCCAGCCTGCACTGGCGGCGAGAATCCACCTGTCCGATTTTTCTCAAGCAATCGTTTATTGACAGCATTTATAGCTGCACGAGAAGCTGCAGTAATAGAACCAGAAGTGCCATAATAGTATTGAGAGGCAAGTTTGATAGAACTGGAGTATTCTTCTTCTCCTACATCTCCATTCTGGAAATGAAGTTGTAGCAATAATTGATCTTTTTCTCGATTCCGACCCACCTTTTTCGGAGGTGAGGCAGAATGAAAACAATCAGGAATCGATTCTTTATTATGGATACGAGACCCGTTGAGATAAACTATATCTGTATTTAGCATAAAGATGATATTGGTTTCAGAACAATTAATAAAACTATCGTGCAACTCCCTATAAACTTGGCTTAGTTGCACGTTCTATGCCGAATACAAAAAAAACATCCACTATTATGGATGCTGTCGTCTATTCTTTTCAAACACTATATTGAAATTAATTTAGTCTCTCAAATACACCTGCAGCCCCCTGTCCACCTCCAACACACATGGTTACCAGTCCATATTTGTCTTGGCGCCTGCGCAATTCATACGAAAGTTGTACAGTCAGCTTTGCACCTGTGCAACCTAATGGATGTCCTAATGCAATTGCGCCACCATTGACATTCACCTTTCCTAATGGCAACTCAAGCTCCCTGATGACAGCTATTGACTGAGCCGCAAAAGCCTCATTCAACTCGACAAGATCAATGTCATTTATAGACAGACTAAGACGCGCCAGGACTTTGGGTACAGCCTTCACTGGACCGATACCCATGATTTCTGGAGCAACACCAGCTACTGCAAAACCAAGAAAACGAACAATAGGTACAAGTCCTTTTTTCTCAGCCAACTTACGCTCCATGATAATGACACCTGCAGCACCATCAGACAGAGGAGAAGAATTACCTGCAGTGACAGTCCCACCGTCCTTGAAAACCGGCTTCAAAACAGACAATTGATCAATAGTAGAATCCGATCTTAAATGCTCATCCTCACTGAATATAAACTCCTCGACTATCGGATGGCCATCTATACCAGGCACTAACTCCTTAACAGTCAAGGGTACAATCTCCTCCCTAAACTTACCTTGTAGAAAAGCATCTGCTGCGAGCAAATGGCTACGTAAGGCAAATTCATCTTGATCTTCCCGACATATGCCATACATTTCAG
>DDZT01000043.1:0-21318 GCA_002346435.1 Anaerolineales bacterium UBA3001 | reverse complement strand
GATAACCAGTCATAGGAACCATACTCATTGTCTCAACACCTCCAGCCACCACAGTGTCCGCAGCACCAGCAACAATCATTTCCGCTGCAGTAGCGATTGTCTGCAAACCACTTGCGCAAAATCGATTGATTGTTTGTGCTGGAACTTCAACTGGCAAACCAGCCCGGAGAGAAATTATGCGTGCTATATTCATTCCCTGACAAGCTTCTGGCATAGCACAACCTATTATTACATCATCAATATCTTGCGGAACTACTTTGCCTTCTGTTTGTCGCAAAAGTTCCTTCACGACTGTCGCACCCATTTCATCCGACCTATAATTCCTTAGAGAACCCTTTATAGCTTTACCCACTGCTGTCCGAGCACCAGATACAATAACAGCTTGTCGCATTAGTTTTGCTCCAGCGTCAATAGTGCTATCCACATCACAAAACATTTCGCCTTAACCATCAATTTCGCAACCTTTTACCTGTTTTTAGAGTGTGGGCAATCCTATCTAAAGTATTTTCTAAACAAATTAATTCTGCAAAAACAGTCCTCTCAAGATCCAAAATGTACTGTTCATCAACAAACTGGGATTCAGTGAGGTCGCCGCCAGATAAAATCCAGCCTAGTTTTTCCCCTACTACGAAATCATGGTCTGTTATCTGATTGGCCTCATACATTTGAAATAAATCAGACCTAAGCAATGCTAACATATTCTCTCCACCCACATAAATCTTTTCCGGAGCTGGAGGATAATAATTGCTATTTGACATGTGTATAACCTCTGATTTTGCTTCATCAAGCAATCTATCCTTATCCAAAATAATACGATCAGCCATACTTATTAATCCAACCTCTTTTGCATCAAACGCACTCTCGCTAACTTGTGATGTCCGTATCATGTCAAATGCATTTCGAACAAAAGGTATGGGATCAGCATTAGGGGTGCGCATAAGAGGATTTACTAATCGGCGTAACATCTCCTTGCATCCACCGCCAGCAGGAACAAGACCAATCCCCACTTCTACTAGGCCCATCCTAAGTTCAACATTGGCCACAACACGACTAGAGGCAAAAACTAATTCAGATGCGCCGCCAAGAGTAAGACCAAAAGGAGCTGCAACTACTGGCTTTGTACAATATCTGATTTTTTGCATAGTATTTTGAAATTGACAAATGAAATGATCTACTGAAATATCCATTTCATCGTCATTAGACATATTCACTAATATATCTACTCTGGCGCCAGCACTAAACATTTTGCCCTGATTGCCTATTATTAGTCCCAAAACTTCGTCACTATTTTCCATATATTGCAGAGAAGACCGGATTATTTCAAGCGTATCTATCCCTATAGTATTTGCCTTACTATGAAATTCCAATTGAAGTACACCATCTCCAATGTCAAACAAAGTGGCATCATCATTTGATTCTAATTTCATAGGTTGATCACTCAGAATATTGTAATTGCCTAGGGAATAATTTGGTAATAATGGCACATATGCACCCGAATTCCAATTATACTGCTCTTTGTTATCCTTACCTTCACGATAAAATGAAGTATTACCGGAAGAAATCATTTCTGTAATCCAGTCGGCAATAATGTAATCATCATTTTTCATACGATTCACAGTATCCACAATACCTAGCATGTCCCAAATCTCAAATGGGCCAGCTTCCATCATATATCCCCATCGCATGGCATTATCAATAGAAATCAGATCATTAGATATTTCTGATACTTTAGTACTCACATAACTAAACAGATGGGCTAAAGTGTGCCACACATATTCACTAGCACGATCATTGTAAGTTATCCACGCACGCAAACGTTGACCCAAATCCCTAATTTCTCTTACTTTGTCTAGCGATTCAAAATTTACTTCTGATGGACTATTGTGTGTCATTTTTTCAAAATCCAGTGGCCAGAATTGCTTGACATTACCATCAATCAATACTTCCTTGTAGAAACCTATCTTAACCTTGTTGCCAATCCAATCGTGCTCAATCAATCTACTCAAAACTCTTTCTAATGAACTATCTTTCTCTATTCCTGCAGAATCCATTGGTAACATTTCATTTATGTTCGAACCAATCATATGAGTCACATCTATACCAACCAAATCAATCAAACGAAACACCGCAGTACTCGGATACCCCATCAAAGTTCCACCTATTGCGTCGACCTCTTCAATTGTATAACCATTATCAATCGAGTAACTTATACGCCGAAAATTATTAGCTAATCCTATACGATTTGCAATAAAACTAGGGGTATCTTTGCACAATACTACATTTTTACCAATACGTTGGCTAACATATCCGCTAAAGAAGTTAACTAAGTCAGCATTAGTCTCAGAAGTAGGTATAACCTCCAACAATTTCATATAACGAGGAGGATTAAAAAAATGAACACCTAGAAAATTGCTTTTGAACCCATCTGATCTGTCTTGAGCAAGTTCGTGAATTGGTAGTCCAGAAGTGTTAGTAGTCACAATTTGCTCAGCAGGTCTAATGTTGTCAAGAGCATCAAAAAACTGTCTTTTCACCTCAATGTTCTCCACAATTGCTTCTACTACCCAATCAACAGACACCAGTTTTTCGAAATCATCTTCCAGATTACCGACAGTGATTAGGTCAACATCTTGATTCGAATAAAAGACATTGTGATTTTTTTCAAGATTGTCATTTACAATTCTATTACGCACCACCGAATCTTGAAGAGATAGACCAAGTTCTCGCTCTTTATCAGTAAGCTCTTTGGGCACTACGTCAAGTAAAAGCACAGGAAATCCTGAGCCTGCCAGAAGAGCAGCAATGCCGACACCCATAGTTCCTGAACCGACTACTGCAACTCTGTGTACGACATATCTATTATTACGCATATGATTTAGTCACGATTTCAGTTATCAAGCACATATTCAAATTACTAGATACCAACCACATCCAATCAGACAAATATTGACCAACATGAACAGTCTGTCTAAGAAAATAATTTTGATGAAATACGCGCATGTGCCAGTCTTTCTTGGTCCACTACAACGCCCATCCCAATATCATTTGGAACATCCAATGTAGAATCACTATTAAGCACAAAATTGGGTAAAGCTATGTCTTGATGATAATATCTATCAGAGGCTGATATATCACCAGGTAGTTTAAAGTTAGGCAGTGCAGCCAAGGCTACGTTCACAGCGCGACCAATGTTTGATTCTAGCATTCCACCACACCATACTGGTATACCCCTTTCAGCACACAAATCATGAATCTGAGATGCAGCCGTTATGCCTCCAACACGTCCCACCTTAATATTTATTATGCGGCATGCATTGATGCCAAGTGCCCATCTAGCATGCTCGACAGAATGTATACTTTCATCAAGACAAACAGGAGTAATTAATTGCTTCTGTAATTCTGCGTGGTTCACAATATCGTCATGATGAAGTGGTTGTTCGATCAGAAGCAAATCAAATTGATCTAAATCAAGAAAAATATTTGTGTCAGCCAAAGAGTAAGCCGAGTTTGCATCAACTTGTAACGCAAGGTCGGGCCATTTCTCTCTAACAGCTTTAACAACATCCACATCCCAACCTGGTTTAATTTTCAACTTCACACGTCCATATCCCTCGTCTATATGCTGCTCAATTTTTGCAAGTAGTAACCCTATATTTTTCTCTATACCAACACTAACTCCCACTGATACTGAATCTCTCTTTGCAGACAACATTTCTGCTAAAGACAATCCTTTGGACCGTCCGAACAAATCCCATAGAGCATTCTCTACACAAGCACGAGCCATGGGATGACCCCGGACACGATCGAAACGTTTGACGATATCTTCCACTTTATCGATCTTTTCGAAAAGCACAGAAGGTATCAAATGTTTTTCTAAAACATTCCAGGCAGTACCTACAGTCTCATAGGAATACCATGGCCCAGAACCAGCAACACATTCTCCCCATCCTGTGACACCATCAGAAGTAATTGACAGAACGATAAATTCTCTTTTTGTCTCGCGACCGAAACTGGTCTCAAATGGACTAACATAGGGCAGCACTAGATGATGCATTTCTATACAATCAATTCTCATAGCAATCACTCTTATCTCATTCCGACATCATTATAGTGCGGCAACCAAATCCACAGTGAACATTTCTATGATACATTATCTTACTTTTTCGATTGCCATATACAATCTGCTATTCTAATATGATACTATCATCAATAATTTTCAATATAATGATCACTTAGAGGTGAAGATATGAAAGCACTAATAACTGGGGCAAACAGAGGAATAGGATTGGAATTTGTACGACAATTAATAGCGCAAGATTTTCACGCATTTGCAGCATGTAGAAATCCTAGTAAAGCTGGTCAACTACTAAAACTCCAAGAGGACTTTCCTCAACAAATTTCAATACTTAAGATCGATGTAACCAATGATCAATCTCTAGCCGACTCTTACAAGATAGTTCACTCCAAAACAAATCAGCTTGATTTACTCATCAATAACGCTGCAATATCACAAGGTGAACAGAAATTTGGAACATTTGATTCATCCAAAATCAAATCAGTTCTTGAAGTCAACTCTGTTGCACCTATATTAGTGGCACAGCAATTTGCCCGATTATTGAAAAAGGGTAAACAACCAAAAATAGTGAATATTTCTTCGGTACTAGGATCACTTAGCAGAGCAACCAATCCGCGCAATCCCCGTATGAGTATTTATAGTACTAGCAAAGCTGCGTTAAATATGAGTACTATTCACATAGCTCATGATCTTCGAGATCATAAAATCATAGTTGTATCTATTCATCCTGGTTGGGTTAGAACAGATATGGGGGGATCAAACGCCGATATTGACACAAACGAATCTGTCAACGGAATGCTCCAGGTCATTAACTCTCTAACATTGCAAAATTCCGGGAAATATTATGACTATACCGGTACAACCATTCCATGGTAAAACTTAATCCACAATTGATTGTAGTATCATAATACACAACAGTGTGTACCAGCGAATATGTCAAAAATCCTTACTGATATTCGACCAGTATTAGACCACACATCATGCGAGCATGTCCAGTTATTGGGCAAGTGGGTATGGGGTGGCACTGGTGAAGCCGTAGCTCCAACCCCATTACTAATCACATTGATCAAAAATGGAGGTGTTTTGTTGGCTGCATATTTACCTGATGGACCGTATGAATTGGATGGAATGGTCGGATTTGTATTTGGTTTCCCAGCCCATGAAAAAGATACTGACGGTCAAACAGTTGCTAAACACTGTAGTCACCAGTTAGCAGTACTGCCAAAGTTTAGAAGAAAGGGACTTGGCTTACAACTAAAATTAGCACAAAGAGATGCTGTAATATCTCAGGGTATGACTGACAGAATTACGTGGACTTTCGACCCTCTACAACGTGTAAATGCAATATTTAATTTTGAAAGTTTAGGTGTGACATCACAAACATATATCAATAACGCGTATGGCAATCTAGATGATGACCTTAATATTGGGCTAACTACAGACCGCGTACAGGTAGATTGGGATCTGACAAGCCCAAGAGTTTTGCGCGCAATAGCTAAGCAGAAACAAGATACTATCTCGCATAAAAACCTATATATATTATCAGAACCTAAGACTGACAAGGATTGTAATGTGCATATACCAACCGATGAAAAGTATGTCACATTGGCCGTTCCTCTTCCTAACAAAATAGACAACAGAGCAAAATCTGAACAAGCAAATTTGTCGCTCTGGCGTCAGTTTCTTGGATCGGCTCTGAGGTCGGCCTTTGATAAAGGCTATACACTATCAGGATGCCAGGAACTACCCAACATAGGACATCATTACATTCTAATTGCCGATTCAAAACCATAGAGAGGGCTCAAAACATGAAGTACAACTTTGATAAAATAATTGAAAGACGTGGCACTGGAAGCGGAAAATGGGAGACTTACGATAAAGATGTGATACCCCTTTGGGTAGCAGATATGGATTTTGCTGTAGCAAAAGAAATACAAGACGCTCTCCTAAAACGAACAGAGCATGGTGTGTTTGGATATTCAGCACACACACTGCCTGAGCTTCTTGACACTATTTGTGCACGTACCCAGAAATTGTATAACTGGAAAATATATCCTGAGCAAATAATATTTTTCCCGGGCCTTGGAAGTGCGTTAAATGCTTGCTGTCGCGCATTTGGTAATCCAGGTGACGAAGTTTTGGTACAACCACCTATTTACTTTCCGTTTATGGATGCAATTAGAAATCAAAACAAATCGGTCCGTCATGCGCCATTGATACGCAGTGACACTACCAAACATATAGAATATGAAATAGATTACGCTAAATTAGATGAAAGCATTCACACAAATACTAAACTGTTCCTTCTCAGCAACCCTCATAACCCAGTAGGAAAAATGTATAACAAGGACCAGTTAACCAAGCTAGCAACAATAGCTGAAAGCAATGATCTTATTATTTGCTCTGATGAGATTCACTGTGAACTCATTCTAGATGATAAAACACATTATCCGACAGCCTCAATCTCTGAAGACATAGCTGCTAGATGTATAACACTAATGGCACCTAGCAAAACGTTTAATCTGGCTGGATTAAGCTGTGGATACGCAATTATCCAGAATCCAGATCTAATGCTTCAAGTACGTGAGGCATCTGCTGGTATTATTCCCGGTGTTAACGTCATGGGGTATACTGCTGCTTTATCAGCATTCCAACATGGCAATATTTGGCTGCAGCAGGTATTAGCGTATATGGCAGAAAATCGCGATTATGTACTTCAGTATATAGACAGACATATGCCACATATACGTTCTACCCGCCCAGAAGCTACATATCTAATGTGGTTGGATTGTAGTCAAATCAACATTCCCGGTCCAAACCCTCAAGCATTCTTCTTAAACAATGCTAGAGTTGCTTTTAGTGACGGAGCTATGTTTGGACCAGGTGGTGATGGTTTCATACGCCTCAACCTGGCATGCCCAAGATCCGTACTTGAGACAGCTTTATCTCGCATGCACAATGCCATAAGCAAACTATGAGAAACCCAATAATTCATAATAAATTTATTGTATTTAGCACTTGATATATAAATCTAAACCCTATAATCAATAAAAAACTGCCACTTATCAACGATGTGATACGCACGAAAGCACCTCCGAAATTTGCACTAGCTCTATTTGCAAAAAAGGCTAACAACCAAAGCCATACCAAATCGCACATCCAATGGCATATCCAAAACAGCAAAACACCTACAAGCCCGTATTCAACCGATCTAATTACTAGAGATGATCCAACAGTAGCCCACCATATCAAAAAGTAAGGATTTCCAGCAGAAAGCATCACACCTGCCCAAACAGATGAATCCCCTAACTTTCCTTCCGACACTACAGTTCCACCGCTGACCACTATAGTCACACCCATCCAAGCCATCAAAACACCACCAAGAATACCTATTGATACCTGAAAGCCAGATATCTGCATCAACGCACCCACACCGTAGTATATAAGTATTAATAGCGGTACTTCTACGATACCGTGACCAATGGCTACTGAGACACCAGCTCGACTGTTGCGCATTCCATGATGAATCGTCACAGCAGACAACGCTCCTGGAGCCATTACCCCTGATAATGAAATAATAACTGTTTCAATCAAAAATCCAGTCATATTAGTCTTACCACATTTCCAAATCAAATAGAAAACTATCTAATATCAGTTGCTAAATCAACCTATAATTACACCCCCTTAGTACATTGCCCTATACGCAATACTTTAGGTGTATTTTACTGGAATTATGTTGTATAATTACTTGTTTGGCTCTATAATTACTTTAAGCGATTCAGACCCATCAGATGCTAGCCTAAAACCCGAACTTACATCTTCCAATACAAGCTTATGAGTTATCAGGTCATTTACTACGACTTTTCTGTAATGAAGTAGTTCAAGTGCCTGCATTAGATCCATTGGACTTGCTCCATAAGTAGAGCGAATTGTAATTCCTTTGCTAAATACATCATGCAAGCTAAAGGGAAATTTGACCTCGGGAGCACTGAACGCATATAACATTATGCTCCCACCTAGTGTTACGGATGATAGGGCCTGTTCAAATATCTTTTCACCTGGAGCACACACGATAATATGCTCAAACTTTTTATTGTCATTTGCTTCAATAGCAAGTTCTATTACTTCTTCTTGCAAACCATTTAAAGCTTCATGAGCTCCAGAATCCAGGGCAGCCTGTATACGTATAGGGTGAATATCTGTAGCTACAATACACCTAGCACCCATAGAAGATGCAAGTTTGATGTTGAGTAAACCTGCCATACCGCTGCCCAATATCAATACACTATCTCCAGGGTCCATACCAATCTTCCTTTGACCTCTTATTACACAACCAAGAGGCTCAACAAAAGTAGCAACATCAAACGCAACATCACTAGGCAAAGGAATTACCCCACCTTTATCTAAATTGATTTTTGGCACTCGAATATATTCCGCGAAACCACCCGGATCAAAAGAGGTTGAATGAAGTGTCTCACAAAGAGTGTGCTCGCCCCGCATGCAATAATTACAATCGTTACAAGGAACATGATGCGTAAACACAACTCTATCTCCTATAGCAAATCTCGTTACACCCTCACCCACCTCAGTTACCACACCTGAAACTTCGTGTCCTAACACACAAGGCGCTTTTTTGATCCTATACCATTCCATCAAATCAGAACCGCAAATTCCACTAGCAGCAACCTTCACCAAAACATCACCAACACCGACTTTGGGTTTAGTTATGTTTACCAAACGAATATCTTCATTGTGGTAATACATAGCGACGCGCATAGTATCATTCATTTTTTAAATCATTGTAGAGTTGAAATGCTTGATCAACATTAGAGTCATCCTGTACTATCGAACGTACCGCCTGCACCATAGCTATGGGAGACTCTGCCTGGAATATGTTCCTTCCCATATCTACTCCAGACGCTCCTATTTGCACTGCTTTGTAAGCCATTTCGAGAGCTTCTCTCTCGGGAATCTTTTTCCCGCCTGCAATTACTACAGGAACAGGACAAGATTGAATGACCTTCTCAAACCCATCACAAAAGTATGTCTTTACTATACGCGCACCTAACTCCGCAGCAATGCGTGATGCAAGACTAAGATATTTTGCGTCTCGAACAAGTTCCTTACCCACAGCAGTGACCGCCAAAGTTGGTATACCATAACGCTCTGCCATATCAACAACTTCGGTGAAACCAAGCAAAGTGTCACGTTCATAATCAGCCCCAACCATAATGGAAAAAGCAACAGCAGCTACATTGAGTCTAATGGCATCTTCAATACCAGCGACAATACCTTCATGAAGCATATCTTTGTTCAATATACTAGTACCACCCGACACCCTCAAAATAATCGGGGTATCTATTTTTGGAGTTACATAATAACGTAAGGCACCACGAGTTAACATCAAAGAATCTGCGTAAGGTAGCAAAGGTGTTACAGTTTCATTTAGTTTTTCTAGGCCGGTAGTAGGACCCATAAAATAACCATGGTCAACTGCAAACATTAAAGTCCTGCCCGTGTCAGGCCTTATGATTCGGTTTATTCTGTTAGCCATTCCCCAGTCCATTTACTCTACCTCCATCACAATATGTGATCTAAAATTATGATTAATAACCTTTTGGTATCCCATTGCAATTTTACAAATACAGCCTAAATCCTTGTGGACAAAGTCCAATTACAGATTATATCCTATTGAAGTTTCCTGATCTAAATGGATCCACATACAAAAACAAAACGGTTTTACAATATTGTTTGCAACAATATTATTATTATAATCATAATTTGTTCCGCTATACACTACCTTAGGACTAATAAAAGCACCATGTCTTGTAATTATTGGTGCCACGATGCATACTACATAAACTATGTTTAGTCTACAACACATTTATTGTCATACTAAACCAGATTTGTAGGAGGTATTCAATGAAAATCGGCATCTATTATGCTTATTGGGTCCACAACTGGAATGTAGATTTTCACCCATTCATTGACAAAGCTAGTGATTTGGGGTTTGACGTCTTAGAAGTTAATGCCGGGACTGTTGCAAACATGACTAGCGATGAACTCAAATCCTTGAAGTCCCATGCCAATGACAAAGGTATCGAACTTTCATATGTAGTAGGACTCCAGGCTCAGTATGACATTTCATCAGAAGACAGTTCTGTACGAAATAGAGGAATAGAGTTCCTTAAACAAATAGCAGAGTCGGTTGGTAAATTAGGTGGTGGTCCTGTAGGAGGCATTCTATATGGATCATGGCCCTCTACCCTACCATATGACGTGTCTGATAAACGCCCATTTGTTGATCGGAGTGTAATTAGCATGAAAGAGGCAATTAAGGCTGCCGAGGACAACAATGTAACATTTAACATGGAAGTAGTTAATCGCTTTGAACAATTCATCATGAATACCTGCCAAGAAGCAATTGATTACGTGAAGGCAGTGGATAGTACATGTGCAAAAGTAATGCTGGACACATTCCACATTAATATCGAAGAGGATTTCTTCAAAGAAACCATTATCAGAGCAAACGATCAGTTAGGCCATTTACATATAGGTGAAAACAATCGAATGCCACCCGGATATGGTCACATACCATGGTCAGATGTGGCAGATGCTTTGCGCAAGATCAAATATCAAGGATATGTTGTGATGGAACCGTTTCTAATGACAGGAGGTGAAATTGGTCGTGATATAAAGGTCTTTAGAGATCTTGCTAAAGGTCTAGACCTAGACAAAGAAGCCCGTAAAGCCCTAGACTTCACTCGGAAAATACTAAAATGATTGTGTCTTCTACTATGATCAAAGTTTGGCTAGGTAAACTAAAACGGATGCTCAAACCCAACAAAAGCGCAAAAGACAAAGCTTTTGTTGCACTATATTCCATTAAATTCGAAGAAGGTGACATTGCTATTGACTGTGGTGCGAACATTGGTAACGTTAGCAATTACTTATGCAAATCAGGCGCCACAGTTTACGCATTTGAACCTAATCCACATGCTTATAAAGTCCTTGCAAAACGATTATCTAAATACCCAAATGCACACTACTATAGACAGGCCGTGCTTGACCGTAATACCACAACCAAACTGTATTTCCACAATAATTCAGACACGAATGAACTATTATGGTCAACTGGATCCTCTCTATTACATGAAAAAGGAAACGTCCGCAAAGACAAATTCGTTGAGGTAGAGGCAATCGACCTATCTGAGTTTATTGTCAATCTTCAAACAGACATAAAATTGCTAAAACTAGATGTTGAAGGTGTGGAACACTCTGTATTAACCAGACTAATCAACCATGGTCTTCACAAAAGAATAGAGTATATCTTCGTCGAAACCCATGAAGAGCAGGCGCACCACCTGCAATCTGCCACCCATAAGATAAAGGCCCTAATCAAATCCAATAATATAACCAATATAAACCTTCATTGGTAATATTAATTCTCAACTATTTTGATGACTAATCAACGGATATTAAATCAAACAGTAAAAATCAACGCTGCACCCTACCCGATCCATCACCTGACATAAGTTTATTAACTTCTCCAAGTGTAACCAAATTAACATCGCCTGATATGGAATGCTTTAGGCATGACGCTGCCACTGCAAACTCCAAAGCCTGTTTGTCTGACATTTCCATTTGTAAACCATATATCAGCCCAGCCGCAAAAGAGTCGCCGCCACCCACCCTATCTACTATATCAGTAATATCATAATAGCTACTCACTATGAACTCATCCCCATTGTACATACAGGCAGACCAACCATTATGACTTGCGCTAAAGCTTTGTCTAAGGGTTATGGCTTGGTATTTGAGATTAGGGAAACTTGCAAACACTTCTTTTGCCAAAGCCTCATATTTCTC
Organism: Anaerolineales bacterium UBA3001; assembly: GCA_002346435.1. Classification (GTDB taxonomy): domain Bacteria; phylum Chloroflexota; class Anaerolineae; order Anaerolineales; family UBA11657; genus UBA11657. The sequence goes on along the minus strand of DDZT01000043.1, from coordinate 9,374 downwards.
CATATTCAATTTTCCAGAATGTACCGATTTTTCCCAATCATCATCAGATACAGTTATACCCAATGATCTTTGACAATCCTCTTCATTAGCAATACCAACATCCACAAATTTCACGATCTCTTGCATAACTTCTGGAGCATTCTTACCATACTTCCACAATTTCTTGCGAAAATTGTAGTCGCAAGATATGGTCACACCTGCTGCATTAGCATACTTACATGCTGCCAAAGAAATTTCAGCAGCCGATTCACTTAAAGCTGGGGTAATGCCGGTGATATGAAACCAACCAACATCAGAAAAAATATTTTCCCAAGCAAAACTATCTACAGATGCAACACTAATAGAAGAATTTTCCCTATCATAAACCACATTAGATGAACGCTGATTTGCGCCAGATTCTAAGAAATATATTCCAATGCGGTCACCTTGCAGTTGTATTAGTGATGTATCTACGTCACGACTCTTCAGGTACCTTAAAGCAGCTTCGCCAATAGCATTATCTGGTAGTACTGTTACAAACGATACATGCGATCCAAAATTTGCTAATGAAACTGCAACATTAGCTTCTCCTCCCCCAAATGTGGCTTCTAAGCTAGATGATTGAAAAAATCTCTCAAAGCCCGGAGATTTCAATCTAAGCATAATTTCGCCCAAGGTTACTATACGTTTACCCATCACTACTTACCCCTTATATGATCAACAAGTTGCACTGCTTCACGAACCAGAGTCTCAATTGTATCAAATTCGCCACTAGAAATTTGATCTTTCTTAACCAACCAACTTCCTCCACAGGCCACAACATTAGGCAAAGAAAGATAATCTTCTAAATTGCCTAGAGTAATACCTCCAGTAGGCACAAATTTTATACTTCCATACGGCCCACTAATAGCCTTAAGTGTCTTGATCCCACCAGCTGCTTCAGCCGGAAAAAATTTCAGTACTTTTAATTTTTTATTGATAGCAGCATTGATATCTGTTGGAGTCATCACACCAGGTATAACAGGAACACTTTTATCCAAACACCAGTCCACTAAACCGCCGTCAAAGCCAGGTGTTACTACAAAGCTTGCACCTGCATCAACGGCTATTTCAGCGTCTGACTTTGTTAAGACAGTACCGGCTCCTACAAGTATTCCTGGATGCGAATTACATAATGTTCTAATTGCACTAGCTGCAGCTGCGGTCCTGAAGGTAATTTCAGCACATGGCAAACCTCCTTCAATTAATGCATCCCCCAATCTAACAGCATCCGCAGCATTCTCAATAGCAACTACTGGAATTACTCCCATTGCCGTGATTTTCTCAATAATCTTATCCATAGTTATTATTTTCCAATACCAACCACATTAGTTTCTCACATAAAACAAATATAAAGATACCAGCTAATTTATATCATGCAACATTTCTTGTATTTCTTACCACTCCCACACGGGCAAGAATCATTACGATTCACCGAATTTACACGCCTAATCCAGTCTAGTTTCTCTATCTCAATCCAAGCCATTACATCCGATGCTGGTCTATTATTTTTCAAAAGTGACGCCATATAGTTCATGGATATATTTATACCAGTAAAAAACTGTTTATAACCAGCACACAAATAATTGAGTCCATCATCACCTTCTGGAGTAAAAATAAATCGGTTTTTAGGGCAACCGCCATTACATACAAATCGAACTTCACATTCCAGACAATATTTTGGCAAATCATCACGCTTTGCTAACCCAAACTCTTTCTGCTGAGACGAAGAGACCAGATCAACTATATTGCCATCCATCAAGTTTCCTAACAAATGATCTTGTTCAACAAAGTGATCGCAGGAATACAGATCACCATTATGTTCCATAGCCAAAGCACTACCACAAGTTTCTTCAAACACACATAGACCAGGTCTCATTCCTGACCACGCAGCAAGGGCTACATCGAATATTTGAACAAAGATTGTGCCCACGTCACGAGCCACCCATTCATCATATATTGAAAGCAGAAAATCACCGTAGTCCTCAGACTGCACAGAACGTTCACTGACACTCCACTGATCAGTACCATAAACATTCATCTTTTCCACAATGGGAATAAATTGTATATATTTAGCGCCTATAGTGTCTCGCAAAAATTTGTATACAGTCAATGGATGTTTGCTATTAACAGAATGGACAGTAGTTAGAATATTGTAATCTACTTGATACCTCTGCACATAGTCAATGCCCCGCATAACATCATCAAAAGTACCATCTCCGCCTTTATCTACCCTATACGCATCATGTAATTCAATAGGACCATCGAGACTAATGCCAAGCAAAAACTCATTGTCCCTAAAAAAACTGCACCATTCGTCATCTATGAGTACACCGTTAGTCTGAAACGCATTGGTGACTCGAATACCTGGACGAGAATATTTGGCTTGAAACTCGACTGCTTGCCTAAAGTAATCAATACCCATAAGTGTAGGTTCGCCACCTTGCCATGAAAACACCACTTCAGGTCCGGCCTGAGCAGCTATATACTCTTTTACAAATTTCTCCAGGACATTCTTCTCCATGCGAAACGAGGAATTCGGATACAGATCTTCTTTCCTCAAGTAATAACAATACTTACAATCCAAATTACATATGGCGCCCCGAGGTTTGAGCATCACATTAAATGGATCCACTGTTACTGAATCTGTGACTTTTAGTACATCAATCATAGAGAGTTCTGCCTATCTATATTTTTCTTTCCAGTAAATGACGAGCCTGAGGACCCAGAGTGTCATCAACTTCGTCCATAGACATCAGCAATCTTTGCTTACACTCATCAATTACCCCAATACATTCGCTACGATCAATCAAGTTGTCCATTTCATACTGATCCTCATCCAAATCATACAGTTCATCTCTGTCAGCAAAGTTTAAGACGAATTTATACCGGTCCCACCATAATATACGTTGAGACACCGGAAACCGATGGCCATGAAATTGGGACATAATATGCTCTCGTCCAGTTGTACCTTGATCATACAACACTGGCAACAAACTTTTGCCATGAGATGACTTGTCATCTGCACCAGCAAGGTCACGAAATGTGCTCGGCAAATCCAACAAGCTGACAAAGTCATGATGAGAAGTGCCAGAATTACAGTTGCCTTTAGTTTTAACAATGAGAGGCACTCTGTATACCTCTTCATATGCCATAGCACCTTTATCAAAAGCACCGCCATGTATTCCTATAGTTTCGCCATGATCCGAGGCAAATATAATCAAAGTATCATCATATAGTCCCTGATCACGCAAATGTTGCAAAATTAACCCAATTTGATGATCAATCATGCTAACAAAAGCATAATAACGTGAAATAACCTTAGCCCAGACATCCCATTTTGCTTTTGCTGCGCCAGGAAAAATATACTTTCGATAAATGCTATGAATATAAGGTTTATTTAGTAGGTCATCAGTAAAACTATCCCATTGCGCAATATCTTTTGGATCGTACAAATCTGCAAAATCAGCTGCGGGCAAATAAGGTGCATGTGGACCCCAAAAACTCGTCATTATAAAGAATGGTTGGTTAACCATACTAAACTGATCAATCAGTTCGATAGTTTTGTTTGTCAAAAACCCACTTGGTGTAGCTTCAATTGGACCATTGACGTAACCACTTGCATCACCATAACCATATTGAGGTTCACCCTCAGCATAAAACTCTAAGACTTTTTCGGGCCTTCTCAAGTTGTTTGCCAGAAGATATTCTTCAAATTCAGTGGATTCCCAGCAATCCCCATAATCAGGTGGGCCATATCCACTAAAGCCTGCATCATTGGCACTATTGATTATTCCACTATGCCACTTTCCAGCATATCCAAGTTGGTAACCACCTTCTTTCATCGCAGAGGGATAGATGGAAAGTCCTTGTCCAATGAGATCTGGTGTAAATGGTAAGTGCGTACCTGTATTATGTATTGCACCATGTTTATGCGGATACAGACCAGTCAGAAGACTAGCTCTAGCAGGGGTACACAGAGCACATGGAGTGTAAGCGCGAGTAAATCTAATGCCATCATTAGCTAGCGCATCGATATTTGGAGTCCGACAAATTTTGGAGCCGTAAGCACCGATAGAGTGCAATGCTTGCTGATCTGTCAGCAACACAACGACATTTGTCATAAGTAACCCTCCATCATATAAGTCGTTTATACATTTTAATACGCATACCTATACTTATACATAATAAATTACATAGAAACAGCAGACGGACCTCTCGGAATCTGAAAATCGACATATTCCTTCAACATAGCTTGCCGTTTGAAATTTCCAGCTTGTATATCCCGTATAGTATCTACAACCTCTTCAGTCCATAACAACGAGCTTAGAGCATTGACGTCAAACACTTGTGTATGCCTAGAGCTCGTATCACTCGCACTAGCATAAATACGTAACATCGGAATAAATGGATGACCTTGGGGTAATACAGAATCAGCATAGGTAAGAAACAACTGCACACCAGAGGCACCTAGTACTGTCATGTTTTCGACAAAATGATCACTATAAGTCTCCATAATATGAACACCTGGAGCTTTAGGTATATTAGCAGCATCAATATTAGGATCAATGCTAGCATCTGCAAACAATTCCGTTAAGAACGTTTTAGATTGTAAAAGACTGGTAAATGTGGGCAAGACAACAGAAATGCCAGCCTCTGACATTATTTGGCATAGTGAAGCAAAACCATTAGCTATCTCCGCATCAACATAAGAGTCTCCAAGAATTGCTACACTGTACATATTTTCAGAAACATTCGAATTATCATTGCTATGTAAATGTTCATCTTGGACAGCTGAAAACCAGTCTTCTATCTTTAATATAACTGATTCTATACCTCCATCCTTTTGAATGCTAGCCCATCCATAAACTGACGGATCTATGCTTTCTTCAATCAAAACTTTACGCATATAGCCCAAATGTAAATTTTCGCAACCATGCTCTAGAACCAAACTGTTTTTGATAAGTGGATGACAAAGATACCCCTTAAATATGGACCTTATAATTTTCTCAGAGTGACCGCTTGAAACGCCACATCCTTCTGTGTGAGGCAATGTCACGTATTCAGTTTCCAATTCAGTTTTTACAGTCTTACGGTTTAATCTTTGTGCCGCCATATTTGCTACCTGTCCAGCACATAAACTTGTAGGCAAAATGAGACTGTGTTGTTGATTCGATACACTCCTTGCCACACCCTTCATTTTGGCAAACAGCTGGTCTTTAATAAGATGCTTACGTATAGGTAGTGCCCTTTCATCTAACCTTAGGGACTGTTGCTCCTGATATGTTTCTTTTTCAGATTGATTTCCCCAGTCTCTCCAAATTTGGACTTGACTATGTCCAGCTTCCTCCCCAACTGTTGACTGTCCAGAGGCTACTTTCTGGATCAATACATATGCTAGCTTTGACTCTTCATCGATGCTGGAATTTTCCAATATCCTCCCGGCATTAATATCCATCTCATTTGACATTCTGTCATAAACATCAGTTGTGGTTATTATCTTAACTGTCGGTACAAACGGGAAATTTGTTACAGAACCATTACCAGTTACAAACATTATCAAATTACATCCCGATGCTACCTGGCCCGTAACACTTTCTATATCATTACCCGGACTATCCATAAAATAAGCGCCAGGTTCACACATAAATTCCGAATATTTGATAACATGTTCGAGCGGTAAATTATAAGGGCGTTTCATAGCAGCCCCTAGTGACTTGATTGTAATATTGTATAGTCCTCGCATCAGATTTCCATGTGATGGATTGCCCGCCGCGGAATGACCATGTTCACCCAGCCAGTCTTTGAAATGCTCAACTCTTTCCATAAAAGCGTTACTGATCTCAGAACTAGTAACTTGGTTTAGTACATATGATTCGGCACCAATTAATTCTGGAGTTTCACTAAAATTAATGGATCCCCCATGCAAAATTAGTTTACTAGCTAACCTTGCCATCAACGGATTGCCTGTTACACCTGAAAAGGCATCTGAACCACCACATTGCAAAGCTATTTTAAGACCACTGACATCATGAGTAGTTCTCACTATATTGCTAGCATCAACAATCCAATTGCGAACAATTTGTATACCCAGCTCTATAGATTCGTTAGGATTACCGTCAATGACTACCGTCTGGTTATGGACTGGGGCAATATCACCGTGATGATCTTGAATATAATTGATAATGTCATTACTTTGCACCTTTGCATCAGGATGATCGATGAGCAAAACTGAAGCAAGGTTTGGATGCAAAAGGAAACCAGCCAATGTACTTACTACAATGTCTGTATTACTAGCACCAGCCTTAGATCCTTCTGTATGTTCCACACATACAATCCCATTGAGATTATCAAGTGCATCTGCCAAATGCTCCACCCTTTGGGTTACTAGACGAGCACAGCTCGCTGCCAAGGAAGATGTAGCAATGACAGCAATATAATTTCTAGTGCCAATCCCTCTATTACCATCACGTCGATAACCTAAAAATTTTGGTACAGTTTTTGAATTGATAGTACACGTACGATTAGAAACACAAATGGAATCAGAGCTGTATTTGGAACTATAATCTATAAAGTTTTCTGTAATACCCGAAGTAGTTATACGACCAGATTCCCTTAAAGCTTCAACACTAGCCTTGTTATAAATAGCTTGACCTGTTTTGATATCACTATTAGCTACACCAAAAACATTACCCCAAGACAGTAGATTATCTCCACATTCAATATCCGCAACTGCTACCCTAAATCCCACTGGGACATCCGAATTAAGTCTTATTGATGATCCAAATTGCGTAGTTCCAGTATCGCCCACAGTTGCGTCTTGTGTAGCTACAGCTACGTTATCACTAGGATGTGGTAAGTAAAATAACATAGTCCAGGCTTTATTCCATGAGCATTTGCAGTCTATTCTAGGTTATCTCAACAACACCCTTTATTAAATCCGTAGAGTCACACCATATTGGAAGTGTTTTCACTAAGGAATTCCAATTCGCCCGGTCACTGATCCAATGACTGGTGTCTATAATTCCATCCTCCATCAACTTTATTAAATCAGTAAAATCGTCCGAAAGAGCATTCCTACTAGCTATTAGACTCAGTTCATTCCTATGAAACTGTTCATCATCGAATACTATACTCTCTCTATTAAATCCTACTAGAATTATCTTGCCACCACTTGCTACATAATCAAAGCTGGACTCCATAGATTTTGTGTTGCCTGTAGCATCAAAAACTATAGTAGGCATGGCACCACTCAATAGGGACCTCATCTCCTTTGCTATAGTATCTGGGTTTACATAAGTATTATTGACTCCGAAATGCTCTTTCGCAAATTGGAGTCTTTTATCGTTAACATCTAGAACCAAAACGCTAGTACCAATCAGATTAACACTCTGTATAACACTCAATCCAATTGGACCCGCACCTACAACCAGAACAACGTCATTTTTGGATATTCCTGAGCGTTTTACTGCATGATATCCTATAGCTAGAGTCTCAATAAGAGCCAATTGCTCATAATCCAATTTAGCTGAGCGATGCAATTTACTAGATGGCACAACAAACTGTTCACAAAGCCCACCATCAATGTGAACACCTAGCACTTGCAATCTAGTGCAATGGTTAGTGTGACCTCGCCGGCATGAAAAACAAAGATTACCATCCTGTTCCTTGCATCCAATATATGGTTCGACGGCACAAGCATCACCAGGTGCCAGATGATGAACATCGGACCCAACTTCTAAAACTTCCACACCTAATTCATGGCCAATCACTAAAGGATAGTTGATAAACGGCTGTTGCCCCTTATATGCATGATAATCAGTTCCGCATATACCTACAACACGTGGTCTAACCAATACACTAGTACTATCAATAAGGTTCATGCTTTCAATATCCTTAAAAAGGATATTATTAGGTTCCTCTAATACAATAGCTTTCATTATTAACCTAGCTCAAGTCCTTTAAAAGCTCTGATAATATCGGCGGCTTTTTACCGTTCTGTTCGATGAATTCATGATAAGTGGGTAGTAACCTCATTCGTAGTTTTGTTTCGTGCATTAGTCTAATATCCGAAAGTCTGTGTTTTATGAACGGATTGTACAGTCGACTCAAGGTAGTATCTACAAAATCCAAAGCATCAGTTACTCGGCTAGAAATAGTAGGGGCAATTTCACCATACAATAGATCTTTCAGCCATTGTAATACTTCTGGATTATCTAATGCTTCTCGTACGGTCAGGTCATTATCGGGCATTAAAGATTGTACTAATGCAGTATGAGCACCGTTCAATATGCGTATCTTACGCAATGCTACTTCCGACAAATTGTTATATGACACTATAGCATTGTGTTCAAATAGTAAATTATCTTTTTTGTTGGATTGAATAGCCCAAAGAGCATATGGTTCAGTGATGACGTCTAGAGTCCCAAAGGGCACACTATTATGTTCATCGTATGGCGAAGCCACAATTCTATCTACAAGAGTATTTAGCCATACAACATCTTCTCTAATCCATTCAATACAAGTATCCTCAACACCCCAAAGCTTCGCCTGCTTCACAACCATACCACATAGTTCATGACCATTATTTTCTAGCAGTTCACATGGTGCCACGATTACGTCGCTTAGACCAGCGTTAAAACGATTCGCCAAAATCGCAAGTAACTTGGCAGGAAAAAACTTGGGGCATGAATTCATACAAACACTACCATTGTCCAAAACATAACCAGCTTCGGTGACATTTGACGTAATAATAATAGACTTTGCTTGACAACTGATATCTATCAACTCTAACCAGTCGTTTTCAGCGTGAAGTGCCTTACCTATAGATTGCACTATAAGGTCACTAGTCACCTCATTATCGCCTGCAATCCCACGTATGTGAGCCGTATATCTGCAGTGCTGCGAACGTAACTTTTTGACACGTTCAACACCAGTGGACTGTACTACAGTAATAGGTAAAACTACTGTGCCAGTGTCCATTACTTCCTGCACAAACAAATCGACAAAACCTCTGAGAAATTTTCCGGTACCGAATTGTAATATTTGCGTATCGACCAAACTTTTCTTTATCATAGCAATAACCAAGACATACTGCATCTATATGACCACTTATGTGATAAGAGAACCATTATTATGGGATATACCGACTATTCTCAGGTAAACCAGAAGGCCAATTCTCTCCTGAGACATCTGTTAATATTTTTAGAACCTCTCTCAAAATATCCATATCTAAAGATTCTTCACTCCATTTTACATTCGAACGTATATGATCTACACTGGCTGTTGAAACTAAGGTTGTAGCAACCTCAGCATGAGAAACAGAAAACTGAAGTGCTAGTTTAGCGATGTCAGTT
>DDZT01000113.1 GCA_002346435.1 Anaerolineales bacterium UBA3001 | reverse complement strand
GAATAATTGCTTTCAATGTACTATTTATCTACGATGCTCATAAAATGTTCGCAAACGCCTCATGGCCCTGGTCATCATAATCACTCCCTCCTTCTCGCCATTACCAGAATCGCCAAACCCTCCGAATGGTGCTTCTTCAGTTCTGTAACCTGGAGGGCCATTCCAACTAAATTGACCCACATGAATAGAGTTGTGCAACCTTTCAGCAATATCACGATTAGAGGTAGCAATTGAACCAGCAAGTCTGAATGGAGAAGCTTTAATCAAAGATATAGCATCTTCGATATTATGGATTCTCATAATGGAAGCCACTGGACCAAACGTTTCTTCTACTACCAGTTCACTATTATGAGAAACATTGTCTACAATGGTCGGAGACAATAAGGCCCCATCTCTTTCATTGCCAAGCAAAACGCGAGCGCCATCTCGTACAGCATTTTCAATTCTAAGTTGAATGACTTCGGCCTGTTCACTAGATATCACAGTACCCATGTCGACATTTGGATCCATCGGATCACCATACTTGATCTGACCAGCTAACTCAACAAACCTTTGTAGAAAATCGTCAGCTATTGAATCATGAAGCATAATTTTTCTTATAGCAGTACATCTTTGGCCAGAATTAGCATATGCTCCGAGAGCAACATTTGCAGCCAGGTCAATATCACAGTCGTCCATCACTACAAAAGAGGCATTTCCTCCTAATTCTGGCATATATTTTTTTAGACCGTTACCATTATTAGCCATCTTAGCAGCAATATATTTCCCTACTTGTACACTGCCCGTAAAGCTAACAAGATCTAATCCTGGATATGACACCAACTGATCCACTATAGTTTTTGCTGGTATACCAACAACAATATTAAGCATATTTTCCGGCAAACCACATGCAATTAATATCTCTCCGAACTTAATAGCAGTCAAAGGTGTTTTTTCAGATGGTTTTATAACTATAGGTGTACCTGCAGCTATAGCAGGTGCAACTTTATGAACAACCATATTTAGCGGGTGGTTAAAAGGTGTTATACCAATCGCTAAATCCCATGGTTCGGAAATTACACGCAACTCCGGTTCCGAATAAGAGTAATTGGAGACAAAATCTGATGTCAAGTCTACATTGTCAATTAGCTCGGCTTGCTTAACACTATAGTTCAGACAATTGACGGCCCGTGATATCTCATACAAAGAATGTTTAATACACAAACCCGATTCTGAACTAATCAGTTGAGCAAATTGACTTTTTTGATTTTCAATCAATTGAGCTGCTTTAGATAGTATTTTAGACCTATCAAAACCAGTAAGATTACATTGAAGTTTATAAGATGAATTCAGAGCATCATCAACTTGTTCTGTAGATGTTATGGGTACAGTATCTACTATTTCACGCGAGTAAGGATTTATTACCTCAAATATCCTGTCAGAATGTTTAATGCGATTACTTGTTGTCATATTATTTATCTAATTCACCAATACTGAAATTCATCATTGTATGAATGCACCACTATCTCTAAACCACAACTCTATGTTCGTCAACATCCATATCTTTTTACCAAAGAAATCATAAGGTAGTTCTTGGTTAGAGTTCATATACTTCTCCAATTCATTTCTGTCAAACAAACCGCGTCTTATTGACATATCATCAAGGAGTATCTCTTTGGCATAATCAAGCATTCCATTTTTTAGCCATAAATCCAAAGGTGTTGGGAATCCAAGTTTCTTGCGGGAAGCAATTGTATCAGGCAAAATTAATGATCCCACCCTACGCAACAGATATTTGTTTGTATCCAACCACTCACTAGCCCTAAAGCTAGAATAGAACAATGATTTCATTTCATGTAAACGAGACTTCCATTTCAACTTGTAATGATATGGAATATTAATCACATGTTCTACCAATTCATGATCGTCTACAAATGGAACCCTTGCCTCGACAGAGGCAGCCATACTCATCATATCAAGCCTATCCAGCAGACAAGTCAGATGTATTTTTTGAAAAATGTGAAGTACACGATCATATGGATTTATATGTGCAGTATCTGCAAAAATATCTTCAAACACACCTATTGTTTTACTATCATTATTAAGTTGTTCTAGAACACCATCAGTCAAAAGTGTCCATTTTTCTTCAAACGGAATCCAATTGTAAGAATGGAAAAAGTGTTCCATATGATTTTTGATGCCAACTAGATTAAATATAGACCCCTTTGGACTCTTGGTTCCTATAGCATCCGCTAACAAGGGGCCAATAATTTTTCTTATCCATTGTATTTTTTTCCAATCCATAGGTGATCTCTGAACGCGTCCATAACCACCAAAAAGTTCGTCGGCACCCTCCCCTGATAGTACAACAGTAACTCTTTTCTTTAATTCAACAGACATCTGATACAGTGCTATTTCATGCGGAATAGATAGAGGTCCATCACGATGATGCACCAAATCAGGCCAGATATCTAAATAGTTGGTATTAGATAGAATAATTTGATGATGGTCTGTATTACAATGCTGACTAACCAATCTTGCAAAATATTCCTCATTGTAATCATCTTCCTCGTAACCAATTGAGAAAGTTCTAGTCCGCTCTCGCTTTTCTGATGCCATCATAGCCACTAAAATGCTTGAGTCCAGACCACCACTTAGATAAGCTCCAAGAGGTACATCCGCTATCATACGATTATCAACCGATCGCTTCAGAAGATCATATGTAGTATCTAAATAATAATCCTCCCCAAGATCTTC
>DDZT01000089.1:437-9443 GCA_002346435.1 Anaerolineales bacterium UBA3001 | reverse complement strand
CCTTTGAAAGCAGCTTCCAATATGCCCTCTTTATCAATAGCATAATTGAACGCCTGTCGGACGCGTTTGTCATCCAAAGGTTCGTAAATGTTAGTCATACTAACATAGTAATGTCGAGAACTTGGACCAGTCAAAACCTTAATATTCTCATCAAGTTTCAACTGCTCTAGTGACTGAATAGAAGTTCCCACTGCTACGTGAATTTCACCTGCTTCTAGCATAGTAGCACGTGTGTTTGCATCAGCAACTTCCATTACTGTAACTGAATCCAAGTATGGTAGGCCATCTTGCCAGTAATCATCATTCTTCACAAGTTCAAGTTTCTCGTTTGGAGTATATGAATCAACCTTGAAAGGTCCTGTTCCAGAGGCTTGCGTCTTGATACCGTCTGAACCGACCTCTTCATAGAAACTAGGGCTATAGATAGAAAAAGTCTTGACCGCAAGAATATTGTACATACCCGTATACAACCTAGAAAGTGTGATCTCAAGAGTATAATCATCCACAACCTTCATGTTGGAAATAGGCAACATACTACCCATTGGCTTCTCTTCATCAATCTTACGCATAACATTCCACTTTACTGCTTCAGCGTTGAAGTCTGATCCATCATGAAACTTGATACCCTCATGAAGCTTCCAGGTATGGACTAAACCATCATCGGACTGACTAACTTCTTTAACCAATAGCGGTACGACCTCTCCATCTGCATTGCGATCAAACAATGTCTCATAGAAAAGCTGTACAATTTCATTCAATCCATATTGGTTAACATCGTTAGGGTCAAGGTGAACTATGCTAGAAACACCCACCTTTAAGTTACCACCGTAACGATCGTCTCCAGTATCAGCTGCAGGTGCTGCGGGCTGACATGCAGAAACTACTAACATGAAAACTATCATAAGGATAGTAAACACACTTTTCTTACTAGAAAATTGTTTCATATTGTCCTCCTATTTTTTTGCTGAATACACATTTTCGAATAAATAGCACATTGCACCAAACATAAAATGTCTAGTTTTCTTACTATTACTACACTACACTAACTTCTGAGTAAAAAAATTATACCACATCTAATAAAAACACCAGATTTAGTAACTGAACTGACAAAATTACTAAATTTCGCAAGAATTTCCAAAAAATGTGTCAATCAATATGCAAACTAATGTTAGTTAATACGAAGCTGTGGGTCTAACCATTGCCTCAAACCATCGCCCAGTAAGTTAAATCCCAAGACTGTTAACATCAGGCAACCTCCAGGAAATAACATGACATGCGGAGCAAGTCTAAACCACTTAATTCCGTCTTGTAACATTCCTCCCCATTCTGCAGTAGGTGGTGATACACCAAGACCCAGAAAACTCAATGCGGACGTTGTCATAATGGCATCAGGAATTAATAAACTACCTTGTACAACTATAGGGCCAAGTATATTAGGCATAATATGACGTAATAAAATATAGAAATCGGACAAACCTACCGAACGAGCTGCCATTACATAAGTATTGGGTCTTGTAGATAGAACTAGTCCATGCGTTAATCTAGCAAACATCGGAATCTGATAAGCCATATTGGCGGCTATAACATTCTCAATACCAGATCCAAGAATAGCAACAATGGCTAACGCTGTAATCAGTCCAGGAAAGCTGAGCATCATATCCACTAGACGCATAATCACAAGTTCATATTTTGAATTCCAACCAGCCAGGGCCCCTAAACTAACACCGACGATAAGACCTACAGTGACCGAAGTCATTGATATCAATAATGATATTCTGGCACCATAAATAACCCGACTTAATATGTCTCTGCCATTATGATCAGCACCAAAAATATACTCACTATCCGGTGGTCTGACGGAGTGTCTTGGGGTGACCCAATTAGGATCATGTGGAGCTAACTGTTCAGCACCTAATGCTGTCACTAAAAACACTAACACTATAACCGCACCTAAAAACGTTGTGGGATAGTTGCGAAGAAAATATTTGAGGTTCATTACATAGCTCTATCTAATATGATAGTCTCGGATCTGCTACACTATACAATACGTCCACAATAATGTTCACCAACAGAAACACACTAGCAAACACTAAGAGAATACCCTGTACAACAGGGATGTCTCGCTGAGTAACCGCAATTACAAGCAATCGTCCTACTCCAGGCCATGCAAAAACCGTCTCAGTAACAACAGCACCGCCTAACATATACCCAAACCGCAAACCTATTGTGGTAATCAACGGAATTAATGCATTACGAACAACATGTCTCATATTGATAATCTTTTCTCTCAAACCCTTCGACTGAGCAGTCCTTACATAATCACTGCCCAAAACGTCGAGAACAGTCGATCGTGCCATACGAGTAATAAATGCTACAGAATACACTGATAGACAGAACGTAGGCATTATATAATGCTGCCAAGTAGCATTTCCAGCTGTAGGAAGCCAATGCAATTTCAAGCTAAAGAGAAACATAAGTAACAGTCCTAACCAAAACACTGGAATAGATATCCCACCAACAGCCAGTACACTCAGAAAATAATCTAACCATTTACCTCTATTAAGCGCAGCCATAACACCCATGAATATCCCAAGTGCAGTCGACAATATGATTGCTCCAAAAGCCAGAATAGCAGTATTAGCAAACCTAGTCCCTATTTCTACAGTAACAGGCCTACGAGTGATAAACGAAATACCTAAATCACCGGAGCCTAATCTTTTGAGATAAGATAAATATTGAACACTTACTGGCTGATCCAATCCTAGCTCAACCCTTATAGCTTCCACAGCAGCTACTGACGCCTGATCCCCTGCATACATGCGAGCCGCATCTCCAGGTATGACTTGAAAAGCAAAAAACACCGCTGTCACTACAAGAAACACTGTGGGAATACTGATGAACAACCTTCTAATTACATAAGCTGCCATATTAATTCCAATATAAGTTTAGATAACAAATACAATCAGAGTATTACTTCATATTGTGATCAGGTAACCAAGCCAGTATAATACATCCAGTCGATTGTTACTATTCCAAATTACCTGACATATAAATACTTCCATCGCGGACTCGCAATTTGCCACTACAAAACACAGCTTCTGGATATTGAATTACACTGATATCATCTGCTGGATTATCAGATACTACCAGCAGATCAGCAGAATATCCAGGTTCAAGCACACCTATTTGATCTCCCAAACCAACAGATTGAGCAGCACGTCGAGTTGAAAATTCAATATTGCCAAACTGGTCACGATCAGTAAGGCTAAGACTATCCTAGACGTGCGCAAAAGTTGCATAACCGTCCTCCTTAATGTATGTTACATACTATGTGCTAAACATCTGCACATCTTTGATTAAGATAAGCAAAGACCCGCCACAACCTAACTGTCACTCAATAATGTAAAAAGATGTCACATATACAGCTCGAGCCTCACAAACGCGGCAAGATGAAAACTCACATCTCATGTTATTCTGTTTTTTTTTCTTTCTGGGACAATCCATATTATCATGTTGCTATATTGCTGTCAAATAACAATTCAGAATCTACACTAGATTGGCATCTAGTTTCAACTTGTCACAAAATGTACGTACTGTATGTGGCTCAGAATATATAGTTCTGAGGATTTCTTCTGGTGCCATTAATCCATCATGATAAACTTTTCTGATGAGCTCACGTCCATACCAATAGTGAGGAAAAGAAGTACACCATACTGGATGCATGATAAAACCTAGTTTCTGATCAGCAAATGACCTTGACACACCTGTGGACTCCATAAGCTCAACTTTAGCATCCTCGGGACTCATACCTTCCAAATGACAACTAAAACATAAGTTGGTAGCTATAGCTGAAGTATATCGATTATATAGATCATAAATCCTATCATCTTCTGTCGTCATTAAACCAATGAGCTGTTGTCCCACTTCACAGATACCCTCTACAAGAGCAGTAAAAGGGGTATTGGCAAAGTACAAGGTACCTTCTATTCCCAGCACATTGTTCCTGTACAATTTATCTCTTATAGCACTAAAAGCCTGATGGCCTGGTATGCTTTCATGCATCACAACTTGTTTTATTCCTGCCATTTGCCATTCGATATCAGCACTCATGAACACTTGTCCCCTATAATTTCCTTGATAGTTACTATAACCTCTATACGGATAATTAACGGGAAAATCAAGTGTAATTTTGTGTTGATCAGGAATACCTAAGTCCATTTCTACGCACTTATCTAACGACTGCTGCATGTATTTGTTGCCAAGTCGGAGCAAGTCTCCCGATTCAACAGCTTGAGAATGCTTCCAATCATTAATAGAATCAATGAACTCGTTTTTATATCCAGAATCCTGAAGGGCTGCAATAAGCTCAAGACGAATTTGGTCTACGTAACTAATAGGTACTTTCTTAGCAGGTACTTGGATATAAGCTGCAATTCTATCTGCATAGCTAATTTGTTCTCCCTGTCCTTCTCTTACCATCATAGCAAAAGCAGCCAGTAGATCCTTACAATACTCAACTCTATCTCCACTGTGGCTAGAAAGTTCATCCTGCAGATCTTTTATAGCTTCAGACAACACATTCCATTCACTGGCAATAGGTTCAATATTGTATGAATAGACTTCACGAGTAAGTAAAGGGTACAATCCATGCTGCTCACCCAAACGATCATCAAGAGCAAGTGCAATGGACACCAATTGCTGAGCAATTATTTCATCCATGAGGTTTCCTCACTTATGCAATTCCCAAAACGGGTATTGTTCACCGTGTTTATTGGTTAGAACGAATTGATATCATCCCACGTACGCTTAGGAAGCCAACGCATCATTGACTATCTGTATGACTTGCAACACTTGATCATCAGACAATTCAGGACTAACTGGTAAACACAAAAGTGAATCTGTTACTTGATCAGTGACTGGTAATTCAAAATTGGCCAGCATTGTATCTTTATATACAGATTGTTTATACACAGGTGGTACATAATGCAAGACCGCTTCTACTCCATTATCACGTAAGATACTAAGAATACGGCCTTGGTCTTGCACACAAATCGTGAAACACCTAAACGTAGGTTCTGAGCTAGGACGGAATGTTGGTATATGCAATCCAGGACCTGATAATTTGTCGATATACATACCAACAATCTCACGCCTTCTTTGTGTCCACTCAGACAATTTAGGAAGCTTAGTGCTCACTAATGCAGCTTGAAAAGGGTCAATAGGCACATTGTAACCTTCATCAATATGATCTTGATGTCCAAGTTCCAAGCCCTCGAACACGCCTGAGTGTCCATATCCTGTAAGTAGATAAATTGAGCGATGTATCTCTGGAGAACTAGTAGCAATCATTCCACCATTGCCAAGCGAACCCATAGGCTTAAGTGGAGCAAAACTAAATACTGCCACATCAGCAAAAGACCCTATTGGAAGCCCATAATCAGTTGCACCAAGAGCAAGAGCTGCATCTTGAACAATAGCAAGATTGTGTTTGTCAGCTATCGCTCGTAAAGCCTTGACATCAGACGGGTGACCATACATATCTACAGGCAATATTGCCGTAGTACGTTTAGTTACAAGAGCTTCTACTTTGTCTGCGTCAATGGTATAGTCATCCATTTTAATATCGCATAATACTGAAGTTGCTCCTACATTATGGATAGCCGCAGTCGTGGATATATCAGAGTTGCCTACAGTAATAACCTCATCACCCTCCACCACACCACATGCTCGAAGTCCTATTAACATCCCCATAGTCGCAGAATGAACGCCAATAGCATATTTGTGACCAATATGTTGTACAAACTCTTGTTCCAGTTGTTCGCCAGCTACATGAGCACCAATTGAATATTCAGACAGCAACACATGCTCAAACCTGCTTATAATATCGCTGTGCATATCCTTATGAGTCAAATGCACTAATGAACGTGGAATCCGATAATTACTCATATTTCCATCCATTACCTATACAAACCTGACACTCTGAAGCTGCATCTTGCAGATTACAATTAATCTAAAAAATTTACTCGCCACGTAAACGCGGATCCAGTACATCCCGCATCCAGTCACCTAAGAATACTACTCCCAATACTACAATTGTTATAGCAATACCAGGAAAAGTGGTCATCCACCATGCACTACCAATTGAAGCCCGTCCGTCCGCAAGCATCAAACCCCAGGTAACAGATGGCGGCTGAACCCCTAACCCAAGAAAGCTAAGCGATGACTCTGCAATGATTGTTACTCCTACTTGTAATGCAGCGAGTACAACCGCTGAAGACATCACGTTTGGTAGAATATGTTGAAACATGATTCGTACTTTAGATTGACCTACTACTGTTGCAGCAATAACATAATCAAGTTCTTTAGCTACCAAAACCTCACCACGTGTAACCCGAGCATAGGTCACCCATCCTGTAAATCCCAATATAAGAATTAGAGTCACAATCCCAGCTCCAACTACACCTGAAATAGCAACCACTAACACAATAAATGGTATGCTAAGTAAGGCATCGGCAATACGCATCATTACTTGATCTAGCCACCCTCCTACAAATCCTGCGATCAAACCATAAGAGACCCCGATAGAACCTGCAATGAATACCGCAAAAATACTTACGATAACTGAAACTCTACATCCAGCAATAATCCTGCTAAGTATGTCCCGACCCAACTGATCAGTGCCAAGCCAATAAGTTCCATGTTCAGGGTCGGTATACCCCAGCGGTGCGTAACGCGCCTTTAGATTATGTTGAATTGCGTCATGGGGCGATATGTACGGCCCAATAATAGCTAAAATCACAACTAGACTGACAATAATCAAACCAATAGTCCCAACACCAGTTAAACGCCTGCCCCGTAACCTGTCGAATATAGTACTCACAGCTTAATTACACTCTCCTATAATCTACATTTTTATCCAACACACAATAGTCTATTAACATTCTGTATCAATCACTCAATTTTTACTCTTGGGTCAATAACCGAATACAATAAATCTACGATAAGATTAATCAAAATAAAGCTTAGAGCAAACCAAAAGACAGCAGCCTGTACCACCGTAATATCGCGGACATGTATAGACTCAATAACCAGACGTCCCAAACCAGGCCATGCAAATACTGATTCAACTATTACCGAGCCACCTAATAACCACCCCAGCTGTAGACCAAGTGCTGTCACCACTGGAATCAAAGCATTTCGCAACGCATGTACGACATTAACGCGGCTAGCTGTCAATCCCTTACTCCTCGCTGTCCGCATGTAATCCTGTCTAAGAGCTTCAAGCATCGCAGACCGGGTGAGCCTTGACAGTCTAGCAGCCATACCGGTGCCAAGACACGTCGCTGGCAGCACAAGAGAACGTATACCATCATGCCCAAACACTGGAAACCACCTCAATTGTACCGAGAACACTATAATCAGCATCAGTCCTAACCAGAAATTTGGCATAGCCGTCCCTAAAGATGCCAATGCCGATACAGTCACATCCAAAGGACTGTTTCTATACAAGGCAGAAAGCACTCCCAAAGGAACTGCGATCACTATTCCGATGATGGCAGAGACGCCTGCTAATAGATAAGTTAGCCTTAATCTACCCATCACCAAGCCCATTGCCCCAGTATTATGTGACATCGATTTACCAAAATCTCCAGTCACAGCCTTAGTGATAAAGACCCAATATTGCTCAGCCAGAGGTTTGTCAAACCCCCAAGCACGACGCAAAGCTTCAACCTGTTCTTCGTTAAAATGCGGAGGAGCCATTATAGTAATAGGATCTCCTTTTAATCGAATCATAAAGAAAACCAACAATGACACTATGAACATGGTGATTACCATCTGACCAATTCGCGAAACTATATATCTAGCCACAATTATTTACCTGCCAATCATTTTACTATTATTAACAATTATTTGTCCAAACTCATTTACTATTAATATCTAAGTATTAGTAGGCCTGCCCAAACAGAGGGTCATACAACTGAATCCCCTGACTTATAAAGACCACTTGCCCATCTACTAGCTGCTATACCCGCCAATGCTACCATAGCCTGCAAGGCTTGAAATGCCGTATCAGGATCTTCATGGACATATTGTACTGTACGAGCGGAAGACCTAAGAGAACCTGGAACCATCTCTGCCATATCGGCTTCGGCAGACCGCAGGAAATCAATGCTAATAGTAACAGGCAATGATATCTCCAATGGTGGTGCACCATTATCCATGGCGTTCTTAGCACCTTCAGTTATTTGGGTTAACACCTGAGCAGGATTGAATGTGCGAACTGCAAACCGACCCAATCCTTGCTTTACCCGCACTCCCTGATGTGCTCCAAACAAATCTAGTGACTCATCAACTGCTGGCCCATCACCTGTCGTCAATGCAACCGACACACCGCGCAATCCAGCCAACATACCATACATGCCTATCTCACCCACAACTATATTATTAATGCTGAGGTTATTTATAGTCGCAGTACTAATAGTATGATCAAATTGTGCAAATCGAGTTCCCATTTTTGCATGGAAACCCATTAGAAACAGCTTATCGAACGTCGAGTCAAGACCTGGCATCAGACCTACAGTTACACTGTTACCTGTCACAAGCTCTGCTCTAGGATCTAAGTCCTCCCGTCTGATATTCTGACCGCTATCATGGCCATCTTTGACTAAGACTGATGAAGCACCACCGAGGAATGCCCCTTCTATCGCTGCATTTGCCTCCGCTGTCATCAGGCGTGTTCCTCTGTCACGCCATTCAACATGCCCAGTCCTAATCATAGAACCATGGGTAACCCCAGCGACTCCTTCCATATCAATCACAATATACACATTCATTATTCACTCTCCTTACAACACAAAAGTATAAAGTCTCAGATGATCACTGTAATTATCAATGCTCACATTTATCATCAGCGTTGCGATTCTGCGAGCATATGTAAAGCACGCATTGAAGTTAATGCTTCATATACTGTATCTACATTAAAGCCAATACTTGTGCCAGAAAGTC
>DDZT01000089.1:0-146 GCA_002346435.1 Anaerolineales bacterium UBA3001 | reverse complement strand
AGCCAATACTTGTGCCAGAAAGTCGTTCAACCCATTGGAACATTGCACACGCATCAGCTTTGATCGTTTCTCTACCACCACCCATTATAATCTTTACTTCAACTGGGCCGGACATACCTAACGGCTCGATTTTCCCAGCATTACTA
>DDZT01000062.1 GCA_002346435.1 Anaerolineales bacterium UBA3001 | reverse complement strand
GATTTTGAATTGGATTATCAACAACTGGTTTCCTGCCCGGATTGATAGCAATTTGTCTATAGGCGATTTTAAACCTGTAGTAACTAAAGATAGTTGGGATTTAACTTATGAGACTATGACTTCTCCTTCCCGCACATTGGCTAAAATATTTATGCTTCAATTGCCCTGGCAGGAGATTTGTACTGAGCTTGGAAATATCCATATTCTGGATATAGGGTGTGGATCTGGAAACAATGGAGTACGTTTGCAGCGATGGTCAGGAAATATGGTTTCTACTTATTTGGGTATGGATTTGAAGCGACATAATAACTGGAAGGAGGTTGTTGGCAAACTATCTAATGTGTCGTTTGTGCAAACTGACGTAGCTGATGTATTAAGCTGTTTTAATGCGGAAACGAATTTTGTTTTTTCTCAAAGCGCTATAGAGCATTTTACAGATGATGTTAAGTTGTTTCAAGATATACATGCGTTTGTCAGTCAGAGGTCTAAACCTGTTATTCAGGTGCATTTGCTTCCATCAAGTGTAGGTCTAAGGCTTTACAGGTGGCATGGAGTACGTCAGTATACGCCACGCTCGATTTCTATTCTGACTAAAGTATTTAATGATTGTTCCTACGCACGTCTGTATCCTCTAGGTGGTAAAAGGTGTAATATTGCACATATTGCATTGCGAGGATTGCATCAGATGTCTAATGTGGATGAGGGTCACACGCAGATATTACAACATGAATATGCTGATAGGGTGCGTGAAGCAATTGTATCTGATGCGGCAGAGGTGCAAGTACGACCGT
This sequence comes from Anaerolineales bacterium UBA3001, assembly GCA_002346435.1. GTDB lineage: Bacteria > Chloroflexota > Anaerolineae > Anaerolineales > UBA11657 > UBA11657. Next base: position 10,111 of record DDZT01000062.1, on the reverse strand, counting down.
CGTTTTATGCGCTCGTGATACATTCGAATTGGGTAAGGAGAATATTTTGACAGATTTTGATATTTATAATTTTGAATCGGAAGAGATCATATCTGGTATTTCTGAGTGGGCATCTATCGAGAGTCCTACTTACAACGCTAATTCTGTCAACAAGATGATGGATGTAGCAGAAAGTTTTATGAGCGGCATCGGAGCAGATATAGTGAGAACGCCAGGTTCAGGTGGCTATGGTGATGCTCTGCAGGCTAGTTTAAGATTTGAACATAATTCCGAATCAAAGGGGATACTTATTCTAGGTCATCTTGATACAGTGCATTTGGAAGGCACCATTTCTAAAGAGCTTCCAATTAGGCGAGAAGGTGATAAATTGTTTGGGCCTGGTGTGTTTGATATGAAAGGTGGAATGTACATGGCTTGTAATGTAGTTAAACAAATATTAAAGGTCAAGGATGGTTTGAGTTTGCCAGTGTCATTTCTTTTCATACCAGATGAGGAGATTGGAAGTCCAAGCACACGGCATTTGATTGAAGAAGTGGCGCAATCATATAAATATGTCTTAGTGCCAGAACCAGCTCGGCCTGGCAAGCTAATTACGGGTCGTCATTCTTTTCTCCGTTACATACTACATGTTTATGGTAAGCCCGCTCATGCGGGTGTGGCTACAGAAATTGGCCGAAGTGCTATCAGCGTGATGGCAAAGATAATTCAACAAATTGAAAGTTATTCGGACATAACCAAAGAAATTACATATAGGGTTGGGAATATCAACGGAGGCAATTTTGTCAATGTGATTCCCACCGAATGTCATGCCGAGGTTTTATGTGTTGCTCCTAACGCAGAAGCTGTGAGAGAAATCCAGAATTGCATGGGGGAAATCGAAAGTCCTGATCCCGATGTGCATATTGAGGTTGAGACTGGTCCGATACGCCCTTTATTTCAGAGTTCGGAGGGTAATATGGAGTTATTTGAAATCGCCAGAAAGGTGGCTATTGAGCTGGATCTAAAGTTGGGTCACGGTCAGTTTGGGGGTGGTAGTGACGGCAATTTTACTGGTGCATTGGGAATACCGACGTTGGATGGGTTGGGTGTCGAGGGTGATGGACATCATACAAAAAATGAGCATTTACTGGTTTCATCACTGGTAAAGCGATCCCAACTTTTTGCAGGGATACTTGGCGTTTTGGTTGATCGCCATGGTTAGTGGGAATCATATGGAACTGAATATGTTTGTGTCCAAATAGTGAAGATTTACAATGTTTGTGTTGCTAGTTTGGTTAGTCGTACTGTTAATGTACTGATTAACCTTACCATCATCGTTGTAATGAGTGGTGGCGTTAAAATAGCCTATGCAGTAGAGGATTGTAGTACATGGAGTGATCAGATAGATCGGTCATTAGTTCGTTATGTTGGAGGCATGCGTTACCAATTGAAGTCTTCAAGCAATAAGGCGTCAGAAGTGTCATACGACTGTGTTAGAGATAGTTCGGTTGTAGAGAGTGTATCCACCTCAATTTTGTACTCAAGCAATATTGAAGATAATATAGTAGCAAGTAGGATTGTCAAGCCAGACGCTATAGTTGTTGTTATTGATGATTTTGGTTATCGTAATGACTGGGTTTTGGAAGGTTTTCTTAATTTGGATGCTTCGTTGTCATATGCGGTAATACCCGGAAATCAATTTAGCACTAGTACCGGCAGTTTAATTCATGATAATGGGTATGAGCTAATAATTCATATGCCTATGCAGGCTGTAGGCTCGGCGCCAGGGGAAGTTGACTTCAGGTTGTTGACTACTATGAATAAGGAAAATATATATTCAAGGATACATAGCGCTTTATTCCAATTTCCTACTGCTGTTGGGATGAATAATCATCAGGGATCAGCTTTTACAGCACACCCTGATTCTATGAGCATTGTAGCATCCGAGCTTCGAAGGCAGAACTTGTATTTTCTGGATAGTGTTACAAGCGCACATACTGTGGGTGCTGAAAGTATGCGTTCTGCAGGCGTGCCTGTAGTTGAAAGAGATTTGTTTCTGGATTCGGTGGATGATTTGAACTATGTTAATGAGCAGCTGGATAGATTAGCTTATTTGTCTAGACAGCATGGTTATGCTGTAGGTATTGGACATGTACGTGCAAATACGCTTTTAGCCTTGCAGCAATCGATACCGCGTCTAAAGCAAGCTGGTCATGAGTTTGTATTTGTCTCAGAAGTTGTAAGTCTTGTGCCTCAATAATTCTATAGAGAAGCAAACAATTTTGTTTATATGAAAAATTCTGTGAGTATTCCTTTCCGTCAACAGGAGATAGGAGATATAGAGTACGCTAATTTAGATCTTCTCATTAGATATGAGAAGTTGTTGCTGTGGCTCCGCGATAGGTATATTGATACAGTAGAGAGTTGTCAGTATTTATCTAAAATTAATATTATAAAATGTGTAGAATGTCGAGGTGAACAGTATGATGCTGGGGGATACTCTGAGCCTAGGTTATGGATTTATGCTGAAATTAGAGAGTGTTCTGGTTATATCAATGTTGATTGTGTTGGGCATCCAGCTACGATAAAGCAACTGCGCCGACAGTTCGAGTAAAGCGCACATTAGCTGTTATTATAAACAATAATATGCTCCATTGTTTCTTATATGTTTCATAGGAAACGAAAATGTAATGTTAATGATCTATTCGTATGATTATGGTAGTTAATAGTGAAAAAACTTACAGGGAGGTAAGTCGATGACAAATATAGTGAGACGCAGTTCCAATTCGCAATTGTTTTCACCATTTGCAAGTGCACTGCCTATAAGAGGTATCTTTGAAAGCTTGTTTAACGATAGTTTGGCTGACCAATTATGGGCAACTCAGGTTGACACTCATTTAGAAGTGGATGTAACTGAAAGCGAAGATGAGTATGTTTTGACCGCCAATATTCCGGGTGTAGAAGCAGAAGATGTCTCGGTTAAACTAGAAGATCAAATAGTATCAATTTCTGCTGATATGTCTGCTGAAGATGAGGATGAGCAGAATGGATATCTGGTGCGCGAGCGTAGGGTTGGTCAATATAACCGCAATTTGCGATTAGGATCTAAGTTCGAGCATGATAAAGTTAAAGCAGTGGTAAAGAATGGTGTGCTGACACTAAGTATACCCAAGGCTACTGAATCAAAGCCTCGTCGTGTAGAAGTAGAAGTCATATAAGCAGCAAAAAGCGGTCGATGCCAGACCGCTTTTTGCTGCTTATATAATAGGTGTTACTCGGCAGATTTAATTGTATTGTCTTCAAACCATGAACGTGCTGTCTGTATGGCATCGTTGAGATTTCCCTCTGCTAGTGTAGTCATTAGATCCTGAAATTCATCAATATCAATATCGGTGTATATGCTAATTGCGCTCTTCATTCTTTCCATGCAGATAGGAATGTTTAAGATATGTTTTACGTCAGTTTGAAGATCGAGAAGTTCTGGCAGTAATGGAAGCCAACTTTCTCCAATTTCTGTAGTAGCTATGTAACGATCAGCTAACATTTTTATTTCGGAGGCTAGCTTACGCATAGCATCAATGGAGCATGGGTCTGGTGGGGGTGTGGGAGTAGGAGTAGGAAGAGGTGTGGGTGTTGGCGTAGGAGTGTTTACGACAAGTATGTCTGTGTTGCATGATGTTATAAATTGTGCGCTCAATATTAGTGCAATTATCGTAAGTTTCTTGCTCATATTATCAAATTAGGATTATGTAATAGGTTATGGTTAGTTGTGCCTGCTTTATTTTAGTTAGATGAGTGCAGCAAGAAACTTGCCAAATGTTAAAGAGGTATTTATAGAGATATTATATGTGTTGCTATTAAATTTAAAGCACCATGCTTAATCTGTAAATTTCCTTCAACTATCACAAAATTTGAGTGGTATTCTATGCGATATGAGTTGTATGTATTAGTATGGATTATCACATTAATAAGCCCACTCTTATCTTCCAGAGCAAGAAAACGAATGCCATTTGCAGTAGGTGGACTTTGTCGTGTTACTACTATTCCTCCTACTTTTACTTTTTGTCCGTTATTCATGCCATGCAGTTGAGAAGCCAGTGTTGTTTTGTGATGGGATAATACATTTCTGTACAAATAAGTAGGGTGATGATCGATGCTTACTCTGGTTGCATGGAGTTGGGATGTAAATTCTTCTTCAGATGTCATGGGTTGTAATGCGGCCTGTTCTTCAGGTATGGTCAGTTCTAGATCTTTTAGTCCAGGTTTAGTTTGATAAGCATCAGTTAATTCCCATAGTATTTGGCGACGGTGTTTTCTGGGATGTAGATAATCCAATGCGCCAGACAAAATGATTGATTCCATGAGTGGCCTAGTGAATTTCATGCGTTGTATTAGATCAGGTAAAGATTGAAAAGGTGCAAGCTTGCGTTGCTGTAAAAGAAGATTGATATGTTCTGTGCCAAGTCCACGGATGGTTTTTAGACCCAGACGTATTTTCCCTGATTGCAGAGTGCTTCTAGCTTTAGAATACCTTAGATCTACTGGCAAGAAACGTATTCCTATTCTGCGGGCATCTGATATTACAACATGCTCTGGATAGAATCCCATTGGTTGATTTCGTAATACGCCAATGAAGAATTCGGTAGGGTGATGATATCGTAACCATGCCGACCAATATGTGATAACTGCAAATGCGGCGGCATGTGCTTTTGAGAACGAGTAGCCTCCAAAAGATTTTAATTGATCAAAAATTTGATTGGCTGTAATAGCGCATACTCCTCGTGATTGTGCTCCATCTATAAATCTTGTATGGAAATGTTTCAATTGTTCTTTGGTGTGTTTGTGTCTTAGGGATCTACGTAATAGATCTCCTTCTCCTGGGGTGAATCCAGCTAAATCGCGAGCTATTTTAAGTACTTGTTCTTGAAAAAGAATAACACCCAAGGTTTCTTTTAGAGCTGGTTTTAGTAATGGATGTAGATAGGTTATTGGTTTTCCCCCTTCGCGTCTTAGTAGGTAAGGATGTACCATGTTGGATTGTAACGGTCCAGGCCTTATTAAGGCTACTTGTATAGTTAAGTCTGCTAACGAACGTGGTTTGAAGCGAGGAATTAATGATGCTTGTGCTCGGCTTTCTATCTGGAATATCCCGATCGTTTCTCCTCGGCAAATCATATCAAATACATCATGGTCATCAAATCTGAGTTTGTCCAGTTCTGGTGATGGATTTATTAGAGCACATGCATCAGAGATTGCTGATAGCATGCGCAGACCTAGCACATCTAATTTGATCCAGTTCATGAGTTCTAAAGAATCTTTGTCCCATTGAACCACTGTTCGTTCTTGCATGCTTGCTGGTTCAATGGGTATATGATTGGCCAGCTTCTGTTTTGAAAGTATCATTCCTCCGTTATGTATGCCGAGGTGTCTTGGGAAACCTTCTAGTAAAGCGGCCATTCGCAGTAGTTCTTGCCATCTAGGAGAGTGGAAATCCTCTTTGATGATTGCCCGTATGCCTTCTGACTCCGGCAAGGAAGATGCGGAGCGGTCGTCTAATACGGTAGTAGCATTTTGCAAGGTGTCTTTTTCAAACCCTAGTGCTAATCCTACATCTCGTAGTGCTGAGCGTGCGCGGAAAGTAACAATAGTACATGCCATAGATACTTGTTCAGGACCATATTTGTTGTATATGTACTGGATAACCTTCTCCCGTTTATCAGCTGCAAAATCAATATCTATGTCAGGAGTGGTTGAGCGTTCTCTAGATAAGAAGCGTTCGAAGACTAGTCCAGTGCTTAATGGATCTATGGGGGTTATGCCTAGTAGATATGCGACTAAAGAATTGGCTGCACTACCACGACCTTGACAAAGAATATTGTTTCTGCGCGCGAAACATATGAGGTCCCAAACTACTAAGAAATAGTTTGCCAAATTGTGTTCGGATATCAGTCTTAGTTCATGATTGAGTGTCAGAATGTATTTGTTTTTGTTAGACACAATTTTCTGTGCAAGTGTTGTGTGGCATAGTTTGCTTAACCTGTCATCTGCACTCATTTGAGCTGATAGCTGTATTTGCGGTAGTGCTTGGGGGCCAAAGGGTAAACTTACTTGGCATCGTTCGGATATGTGCAGCGTGTTATTTGTAGATTGTGTATATTCATTAAAGAGTTGTTCCATTTGTTGTGGACTATGGAAATAATATTCATGATTGGTGCGAAGATAACTGATGGCATGCTCTAGTGGTAGTCTGTATCTTATGCAGGTAAGAATGTCATGTAGTGGTGCATCTTCAGAGGTGAGGTAGTGTACATTTCCGGTAGCTACTGATGGGAGCCTTAGTTTGTTGCTCAGATTTGATATTTGCTCATTAATATAATAGTCATTGCGTTCGTGATGATTCTGCATTTCTAAAAAGAAACAATCTTGTCCAAATATTTCTGAATAGCGTGAGGCTGTATGAATAGCTGTTTGATAATCTCTAGAGATTAAAGCTTGTACTATGGAGCTTTTTCTGCATCCAGATAGTGCAATTAGACCTGCAGAATTTTCAATTAATGTGCTTTCTTGTAATAAAGCCTCACCTTTTTTGCCTTTGTGGTGAGAAAGTGTTATAAGACGACATAGATTAGAGTATCCAATCTGATTTTCAGCTAATAGAGTCAAATGGCCACATTTGTTATCCAAAGTAATCTCACATCCAATTATTGCTTTTATGCCGGCTTTTTGTGATGCTTCCCAAAAGCGTGGTATCCCATATAGTCCATTGTGATCTGTAAGTGCTATAGCAGGCATCTCCCACTTGACTGCTTGTTTTACCAATTCTTCGGGTGTGGGAACACCATCAAGCAAGGAATAATATGAATGAGAGTGTAATTCAATGTATGGCACGATCTAGAAACCAATTTTTCTTGTGGTCACAAAAGAGAGTAATCAGGCGTCCATCTGAAATATTGACCTGATAATAGTCTCTTTCAATGGGTTTGCCCCACCAGTGTGACTGTACACGCCAGTGTTGATGTATGTATTTCACCACATGAGTCTGTTTTCTGATCTGCAGTTTGTTTGGTGTGCCTGTGGTGTCACAGTGAACTTGTAGTTTTTTGGGTTTTGGTGGATCTAGAGTGTCTGCAAACTGTATTGCATGCTCTCCAAAACGCTGTTTTAAACTATGTATAGTTTTCTGAATATGATGCTTGCTATATTTGTTCTTATGTTGTTCGAATAGTTTTATCTGATGTGTATTTTTATGCCACTCATGTAATGGGTATGCTTTTAATTCTATTTTTACAATAGGAGAAGTATTTGTTAATTGACTTAGCAAATTTGATGATATGTGCTGTAACGGTATATCTGCTGATGTAGGAGGTTTAACAGAAGCGCTTATATGTTGACTGTGTTCTTCCTCATCTGTTGTAGACAATGTTAGTGTATTAGCATGATATCCTGACTGTTTAAGGCGTTGAGACAGATGTGCGGTTAGTTTCTGTAGAATGTTTTGTGCTGGTTGGATATTAGATAATGAATCAGGAAGTGTTTTAGACAATATGATAGTGGGGGGGTATGTAAAGGGATTTAGGATCCTATTGTCATTTCCACATGCCATATCGTGAAAGTGAGCCAATTCTGGACCGAATTGACGTACTACGGACCCGTGTGGTAATTGTGCAAATTCTCCTAGAGTTTTGATTCCAAATATATTGAGGCGACGCAACAATTCTGAAGGTGGGTTAATTAGGTATGTTAGTGGAAGAGATGCTAGAAAATCAGCCTCTTTTCCGGTCGGAATAATACAAGTTGGATTTGCTTGTAGTGATGCGCAATAGGCAGTGAATTTATTTCCGGCTATGGCTACAGTGACTGGCAGTTGTGTTTCTGCTACTATCTGTTGTACAACTTTGGTTGACAGATCATCTTCAGATTTAAAGATCTTTGAAAGCATTGTTGTTGAGGTGAAAAATTCTCCTAAAGCGTTGCTTTCAATATTTGCACAGAATCTACCCAGTATGTTTTTGAGCTTAGTGTGTTTTTTTTGATATAAGGACTCTGTAGCAGTTAGAAAAAAAGCATTTGGGTAGCGTTGTTCCACATTGCGACGCAATTCTCCAGGGCTAATACCGATATCATGTAATGATTTCGCAGCCATTAACACACGCTGATTACATGGTCGTAGCAACACTAAGGGTTTTTTTGCTAATTGCGGGTTGCGCTGTATCTCTACTTCAATAGGAAGTTGGTCTAATATCATACATAGAATACGCATAACAATCCGTTATAAGAACATTTGTTCTATTATTGCATTGTTATGCATTTCTGTCAATATTTAGTACTTGAATCAGTGATTATGTAAGATAATTAGTTTTGCGTGAATGATTATAAGATCTGGAAGTTTTTCCGTTACCTAACTCAACCTCCATACGGCAAAGAAAATACATAGTATTACAAATATTACAGTAAGAATACATCCATAGCGACCATCTTCTTGATGTTTTTGCTTCATTTCATCAGTTTTTGGTATGTTAGTATTGATAATTTAGAATTTACTCCTATGTTGATTCTATTTCTATAACTTCCATATGAGCAATATGGCTTTTTACTCTATCTACATTGGCTTTCCACCAATCACATCCCTTGTAAGCCACAGTCATTTCATTATAATTATCAAAACTGTCCCCGTACGAGCGTATCCAGATGAATTGAGATTTTTCCATATTTACCCATGTGCTTTCCACCTTCATTCCAGCATCGTTCATAATAGGAATCAATTCTTCATGAAACATTGTTATCCAACTGTCAATAAAGCCCTTGTTGATAGTGTAGATGCGTAGATGAGCTGCTGTCATAATTTTCCCCTGATTAATTTACTTTGATTTGAAGATGTATTCGCATGACCGCAATCACAAATCCCTATATTTATTCCAACTATTTAAATTTTTCAAGTTGTCTTGATGCCACAGTTCAAGTATGTTTTGCACAGATGCTATGCCTGGTCCCATTTGGACACCTTAGTATTAACTTATCTTTGGTTACAGGTTATTATAATATTGGCTAATATATATAGATTGTATGGTTGCTATTTAGTAATGTCAATAGGTTTTAATATTAGGTGTACACTTGATTTAGCTGCGTGCGATGGGTGAGCGACCTGTTAATCTAAGATAGCATATAGTAGAAATGCAACTAACATATATTAAGTAGTATTTCCTTTGAGTTTCTGTATGGTTATGTTGTGAATAATAAGATAGAATACTAGTGAACAAGATAATAATTTGGAGGTATCGAGATGGGGAAATATACATGTAGTGATTGCGGAATGGAAGTGGCACCTATAATGTGCGGCAGTTGTGGGGCCGAACTAGTGCACAAGGAGCTTGTCAAAGATGATGGCAGCAGTGTGTCAGTCTCTGAATGTCCCAACGACTGCGGTAAAATAAAATCTCCTCTTTGCTGTGGACTGGATATGGAGCATTCGCACTAGTTTTTAAGTTATTACATGGTCTTGAGAATTGGTAGTGTTTGATCGAAACGTACTAAATCTGGAGTAATTAGGCCAGTGATGAAGATTGGGTGCAGTAGCTTGGTATGCATCTTTTTGGGAAAAGAGAAGACTAGGGTGTTAGACCAACAATTGTGATTAGGTTCTAATCAGGGTTGTGCGCATCCGTACTCGACACTACCTGATCGTAGTCTAGTTGTCCTACTGAACGCCATATTTCATTGGATTGATTGTCAAAAAAAATAAACGCGGGAATGTTAGTTACACGGTATTCTGCAGCTAATAGCTTTCCCACAGTGTCGTGTACGTTAACTCGAATTATACGAAGCTTATTCTGTTGTGTCATTTCTAACCTGTCGACGACAGGTTTCATGCTAATACAGGCTATTCAATACTCTGATTGAAATTCTAATAGAATGGGCATATCTTCATTGGTGAAAATATCACCTGCTTCATAGATGTTCGTCAATGTGCTTTGTGTAGGTCGTACTAAAAGCCATGAAACAAAAAAGGTTGCCGCAACTACTGTTATGGCAGTTATATCTAATAGTCGAATACCGTCTCTGAATAATATGGACGCCATAATCATGAGTATTATGACGGAAGTTATGATGTAGGAATTTTGATTGATGAATGACA
>DDZT01000129.1 GCA_002346435.1 Anaerolineales bacterium UBA3001 | reverse complement strand
ATATACTCCCCTCCATATACTTCACGGCAGTACCCGATATCAACCCCCTATCGCCAGACATTTCACAAGCCACATTTCCACCTCTTACAGATATCTGTCTAGCACTCAATCGCCTTTTATTCAATGCTATAGACCAATATGGCGCCAATTGGGTGTAAGCGGATCCAGTAACTGGATCTTCGTCAACCCCCAGCTTCGGAGCAAAGAACCGCACAACAAAATCAAACTCAGTTGATCTTGCACTAACTATCACACCTCTTAATGGTATGCTTTCTAACCTACCGAATTCTGGCTTCATACACTCTACCTGGGATTCGTTATCGAAAATTACTAGATAGTCCTCACTCGCCAAAACCTCAATAGGATTTTCACCAAGTCCATCAATGAGGGCGACGGGCGCATCGCACCTAGTTGGGGCCTGAACAGGGAAATCTAACACTATATTACTGCCTGCTCTTCTAACGTACAAGTCTCCCGACAGCGACTCAAATCGCACTATGTCCTGCTCGTAGCCCAACTCATAAAATAACACATACGCAGATGCCAATGTAGCATGTCCACATAACTTTACTTCATCTACTGGAGTAAACCACCTAATGTTATAGCTACCATTTCTTTCGACAAAGAATGCTGTTTCCGACAAATTATTTTCTGCAGCTAAAGCCTGCATAACGTGATCTGGTAGCCATTTTTCGAGCGGAATGACAGCAGCTGGATTTCCCTCGAATTGATTCTCAGCAAAGGCATCTATAAAATAAACCTTTAATACTTTCATAGCTAAATACCATTCATTGAATATCGCTTTCCACCAAACACTTGCCTGTATTATTTACACCCATATATTAATATCTCGCTAACACTAAAGAGATATAATTTTATCAATAATATCATTATTGTAAAACATTATAAGCCGCACAAAACCATTTAACCTAAATTCCTACATACTGCTTCTACCCAATTCATGGCAATTTACCTGAGCTTCAAAGAGATCTGGCGCAATAGAACAAAATACTTCCTGTTCAGTCTCGTTATTGCACTAATCTCAGTCTTAGTTCTATTCACAGCAGGACTTGGAGAGGGCCTCGCAACTAACAACAAGGAATATCTGGAAAAATTAGACGCCCAACTATTAATTTTTCAAACAGACGTAAGCTTTTCAACAATTGAAAGCAGGCTTGACTATAAAAAATATAAGCGCGCTCGCAGAATCAGTGGAATAGCCGACGCAGGACCAATAGCATTCAGCAACGTAAAAGTTGTTATCGCAAAAGACGAAGAACCTATCGATGTATCCTTTATTGGAGTAGAGCCCGATCGACCTGGAGCGCCTAAAGCAATCACTGGTAGCGACCTTAGATCATACCCATCTAAAATTGCGCTAATAGACCAAAGTACCGCCGACCTGATCGACGCTAAAATCGGAGATAAAATAACAATCAAATCCACACAAGGTACTGAGGACAAGCTATACGATCTAACAGTCACAGGAATAGCTGGTGGCCAACGTTATTTTTTCCGCCCGTCAATATTCGTCTCCCTTACGACATGGGACAAATACCGACCTAAATCCGACCCCGACAGCTACAGCACACAACCCGTCCTAAACGTTATAGCAGTAAAGGCCGACAACACAACAAGCATTCCATATCTAGAAAACGCTATCACCAACATAATAGATGATGTCGAAGTCACTGACATAACAACAGCTTACGAGTCTGCTCCCGGCTACTCCGAGCAACAAGGCACCTTAAATACCATCAAGGGCTTTACATTCTTGATAGGCACACTAGTGATCGGTGGGTTTTTCCAAATTCAAATCTTACAAAAACTACCGCAAATTGGTATGCTGAAAGCAATTGGGGCGCCAAATCGTCTGGTGTCGGCAACGGCAATATCGCAGATAATCTTAGTTAGCCTATTCGGAGTCATTATAGGCACACTAGCTACGTTTGCTCTCGCAGTAACATTGCCCTCAAATGTGCCGGTATATTTTACAGCCTCCTCTGTAGTAGTAACCATTGTTACCCTACTTCTTATCGGCCCAGTTGGCGGCTTGCTATCTATTCGTATGGCTCACAAGGTAGAGCCTCTCACCGCCCTTGACATGTAATGTTATTATGGATAGCTCTATACTCAATACCGTAGACCTAAGCAAGACCTACAGGACCAATGACCTAGTAGTTCGCGCTGTCAGCAAAGTATCCCTTCAAGTACACCCGGGCGAATTTATAGCACTTGTTGGGCCCAGTGGGTCCGGCAAAACCACAATGTTAGCAATGCTGGCCACTCTACTCGAATCAACTGAAGGTCACATATACATTGACGGCAAATCTTTTGAAAACATGAACCAAAACCAGCGCGCCAAGTTTCGCAGACAAAAAATTGGGTTTACATTCCAAGACAACAACCTAGTACCATACCTTACTGCCATAGAGAATGTAGAGTTAATGCTGAGATTAAACCACATCTACACTCCACCACAAGCGAAGCGAGCAAAAGACCTACTCCTCCGTCTAGGCCTAGACGAACAATTGCATTCACTCCCGTCCCAACTATCTAAAGGTCAACAACAACGTGTAGCAATCGCGCGATCGCTTATCCATGATCCAAGAGTAGTTCTAGCTGATGAACCAACTGCAAGCCTAGACACCCAAAGAGCAAAACAAGTTGTACAAATTTTTGCTGACCTCATCCATGAGGAGAAACGGGCCGGAATAATGGTTACGCACGATCTAAGAATGTGCAAGTACGTCGACAAAGTAATCCAAATGGTAGATGGCAGCATAAATCGTATAATTGACGACCAATCTGACATAGATGTCCTCGCTGGAACGAGTGAATTCGACAAACTAAGTACTCCAGCAATACGCTAACCCACCCGCATATTACACTAAATATTACAAAAGGATGACGCGCATGCATGGACTAGAAATCTGGCTATCCACTTTACTGCCAATACTAATTTGTACAACGGTACTTTGGGCCATAAGCCTGAAACTCAAAAATGCGTCAATTATCGATATATTCTGGGGTTTAGGATTTATAATTGTATTCTGGCTCACAAGTTATCAATCACCACACGAGAACCAATTTCAAATCAGCTTACTTGGTGCAGCGGTTACGCTATGGGGGCTACGCCTTTCCGCACATATATTAATCCGCAGCTCAGGAAAAGGAGAGGATGCACGATACGCCAAATTTCGTGCCAATGCCGGTCGCTCATGGTGGTGGTCGAGTCTCTTCAAGGTATTCATATTGCAGGGTCTACTAATTTGGATGATAGCAGCACCAATATCTATCACTCAAGGAGCTCCATTACAAATTGAGCCACTAGTTTATTTTGGATTCTTTACTTGGCTAGTAGGATTTATATTCGAAGCAGGAGGCGATTTGCAACTGGCTCGTTTCAAATCCAATCCGAAGAACAAAGGACGACTACTCACAACAGGTTTATGGAGTCTAACTAGGCACCCTAACTATTTCGGAGATGCTACTCAGTGGTGGGGATTCTGGTTGATGTCACTTTCTCAATACACATGGTGGACAATCTTTTCACCAGTATTAATGACGTTTTTACTACTAAAGTTCTCCGGAGTACCCATAACCGAAAAAATGATGCTTAGAGACAAACCAGACTACGCCGACTATATCAACTCTGTACCTGCGTTCACTCCAAACATTCTAAATATCTTCAGGAGCAATCAATGATCCACAGACTGGTAACAACCCAAGTAATACCCAGGCCCCTAGAAACAGTCTGGGACTTCTTCTCCACTCCAAAAAATCTCAATACACTCACTCCGCCAGGTATGGGATTTGAGTTCATTCAAGGTGCTGACCAACCAATGTATTTAGGTCAACTTATACAGTACCGCATTCAAATTCTACCCATAATAAAAGCAACATGGCTTACCGAAATCACACATCTAGAACCTATGTCACACTTTGTAGACGAACAACGGCTTGGACCATATCAATTCTGGTACCATGAACATCGATTCAGAGAAGTGACCGATGGAACGCTCGCGACCGATACTGTAACATATTCAGTACCATTTGCTCCTTTAGGAGGTGATATAATTCACGCACTTGCTATTAGACCAAAACTACAGTCTATATTTTCCTATAGACAACTAAAAATCAACCAACTATTTAATAAGGGCTAATTTTGACTAATTTTTTGAACAGCACTGCGCCCCGACTACTAGCACATTATTCTGTATTTCCTATTCTTGTCGTACTGTTCGCAATCCTGTTTGCTCCCGTTCAAACTGCCTACGCACATCAGCCATTTTTTGAGGATCCAGATACGACCCAGACTAAACCATTATCGATAAATGATCCTACTATATCTACAGCCCTATACGCAACAATAGATTCCTTAACTGACATAGACTACTATATTTTTGACGGCACGGAAGGTACTGATATCCTCGTGGGAATGACAATACCACAAATTCAAGGACAGCTTAATTTTGCCCCAACTGTCGCGGTTATAGGACCCGGTCTACCTGCTAGTATCCTTCCAGCAGTGATTACAACAGACTCAGAGCGTCCAAATGGATCCATACTGCTTACACCAACCGATCCTGAATCTTTCTTTGAACCATTTTCACGCACCAGCTACTGGCGTCGACAGCAAAAATACGTAAAAATACCAAAAACTTCTCAATATACGATTGCAGTGTGGTCAGAATCAGATGTGCGAACTGGCAAATATGTTCTTGTAGTTGGAGATCGCGAAATACGGGGTGGTGACCCAGACTTCTCATCCAAACTAAAAACATATTGGACGCCCATGCAGGACCAACCTCAACTAACCGATTTACCTGTATGGGAAAGATTAGTTTTTTGGATAAAACGGATGCTTCGCAGCTAATAAAAACCTACACAAATACTACGTACCGCAAAAAGTGCGAGAAACAATTTCATCGTCTGTTGGCGGTGTTGCATAATACTCAAGCCCTGGCCGTTGAACATACGGCTGACTCAACGTTTCAACCAATTCATTGAATGGACAATAATCACTATCGTCTGTAGCCACAGAGATAACTTTTTCAACAATGTGATTCCTGGGTATATAAATAGGATTAACGCTATACATCAACCTCTGCCGATTCTGCACAGCAGTATCTTCCCTACGGCATCTATCTTTCCATCGCTCGATCCAGTCATGATATAGGGATGAAAATTGAAACAAATTCCCAACACCACATGCACCACCGTTTTCAATTGAAATATCTGACAACCTTCTAAAAGCTAATGTAAAATCATCCTTCTCCCTACTAAGAAGGTCGAAAAACTCTTCAAACAAATCAGTATCATCTTTTTCTTCAGTGGCTAGGCCAAACTTTGACCTCGCATATTTTTGATAAGATCGCGCATACAAGTCTGGGAACAGTGCCAGCGCCTTCTCGAGCGACTCCAAAGCTTTGTCTTTATCATTTCCAATAATTGGAAGTAACGACTGAGCCAAGCACGCCAGGTTCCAATGACAAATGCCCGGCTGATTCCGGTAAGCATATCTTCCGCCACGATCAATTGAACTGTACACAGCATACTCATCATATGCATCTATAAATGCGCACGGCCCATAATCAACAGTTTCGCCACTCAATAACATATTATCTGTATTCATAACGCCGTGAATAAAACCAACTCGC
>DDZT01000097.1:498-5293 GCA_002346435.1 Anaerolineales bacterium UBA3001 | reverse complement strand
CTGCAGCATTATCTCCTGACATTGATCTGTTAGGTATCGCTACAGTTAATGGCAACTGTCCAGTAGAGATATGTACAGAGAATACTCTCCGGGTTGTTGACCATATAGGTGCAAAAATCCCTGTCTATCATGGTTGTAGCTTACCTTTGTCTGCTACCTTAACTCCTGGTAGAAAACCAAACATACCTGCTGTAGAACCACACACCATTCATGGTCATTATCTTGATTTACCTGCTGCTAGTTCAAAAAAGCAAGGTGCTACTGCAGTTGAGTGGCTGATTAATGCGTACTTGGAGTCAGATGGCGATATAAGCTTGGTACCAGTTGGTCCACTAACAAATGTTGCGATGGCGATACGACAGGCTCCCGAAATATTGGATAAGATTCCTGAGATAGTAATCATGGGTGGCGGGCACCATGTTGCAAATTGTACTTCATCTGCGGAATTCAATATTTGGGTAGATCCTGAAGCAGCCCGTGTTGTTATGAATTGTGGGCGTCCTATTAGATTAGTAACACTTGATGCAACACACGAAGCATTGTTTACAATGGAAACATGTGACGCTTTGAAAAAAATAGGGACCCCAGCTGCTGTTTGTGCTGCGGCTTTTGCTGAGGTTCGTATTTCTGCTTATGATAAAGCGCAGCCCATGGCATCAGCCGGAAGCGCTCCTATCCATGACGCCTTAGCAGTATGTGCAATTATTAATCCCGAAGTGATATCGACTGTATATGCACATGTCGATGTCGAGACTATGGGTGAGTTAACGGATGGTCGTACGGTAGTTGATATCGATCGATCTGGTGACCGAGGTCGTCGACCTCCAAATGCTCATGTTGCATTGCATGCAGACGAAGAGCTTTTCGTCGAAATGATGTTGGATATTTTATCTAATGAGATCTGAATGTTCGCATTTATGTTTATTGCGGACCTACAAAAACATATAAGCATAAGTTTTGGAGGCGATGTTGCATTATGAGCACTAAAGATAAGAATAGCAAAGTACGTGTCAGAGGTGAAAGTTCGATTAATCCTGGAATATTTACTGGCAAGAAATTGGTGTATGGGATGATACATTTGCTACCATTGCCAGGGACCCCATTTTATCAGTCTGGAAATGTAGAAAAGTCGCTCGAAAAAGCTATTGCTGATGTAAAGTCATTAATTGCTGGCGGTGCTGATGGTTGTGTTGTTCAGACTATTGACCAAATCTATCCAGTGGGTCAAGATGTGGACCCTGCTAGACTTGCTGCGTTTGCCATCATAGTGAAAGCAGTCAAGGAACATAGCCCTAAAGATTTCCATGTAGGTGTACAGATCCTATGGAATGCATTGGAAGCTTCCTTGGCTGTAGCAAAAACCTGTGGTGGTGTGTTTGTTCGATCTAATGCACTTGTAGGATCTACAATGACTGCTGCTGGTGTGGCTGAATCAGACCCTATTAGCCTTGTCGAATACAGAAATAAGATTTATGCACATGATGTGTCATTGTTGGCGGAAATTGAGAGTATGCATTTTAGTTGGTTGAACGGTAAGCCACTTGTTGATGTGGCAGCGGAGGCTATTAGAGTTGGTACAAATGGTGTGGAGATAGCTCATCCTGAAGAGGACGTTTGTTTGTCTATGATTGCCCAACTAAAAGACAAGTATCCAGAGTTACCAGTTATTGTAGGTGGTCATACCAATCACGAAAATGCTGCCAGAATTTTAGCCCAAGCTGATGGGGCGCTTGTTGGGTCATGTTTTGAACCTCAAGGTTGGGGTTCAAATGTAGATGCAAGTAAGGTGGCTGAATATGTTGATATAGTGAGTAATATTAGCTAATATGGATGATGGACAGATTTTGTGCTTACTAAGCATAGTTTGTGGTCGTGGAAAATACCAGTAAAAGAGGGCTGATATGGATGTAACTGTAGCTCTAGCTGTAGTAGCAATGATTGGAATGGGAATTAATTCTTTCGGTAACAAACTAGGCGCTGCGCAAGGGGTTTATGCGCCTCCTTTTCTACTTATTATAAATATAATGTACTGTGTTGCGGCTCTAGTTCTTCATGTTGTTCAGAAACAACCATTTATAATATCATCGAAGATGATAGGTCTAGCTTTGTTAATTGGTTTATGTGGATCTATAAGTTACGTGAGTATGTTTACAGCATTTGAGTTAGGTGGAGAGGGCAGCATATTGTTTCCGATCAGAGGATTATCGGTTGTAGTTGCTGTTGTACTATCGATACTCTTTTTTAAGGAGCCAGTGACTCTTAATCGTCTGTTGGGACTAACTTTAGGTGTCAGTTCGATATTGATATTGTCACGCTGAACAATGTTTTGTTGAATACATATACTAGGTGGTCAGTGTCACAGAGATAATCAAGTGAAGATACAGATATATAGTCATAAAACACCCGAGGATGTATCCGCCAGTGTCGAATTAGGAGTTGATTTCATTGGCGTTGCTACCGGTGAACTTGGTAGGCTTCCTGACGAAGTGTCTTATTCTATGTGTGGAACTATCTTTTCATCTGTACCGACAGAATCTAATGTTAGCAAGGTGGCTCTTACAGTGGCTAGTGAGCTTGATGAGATTGTTGAAACAGTGGTTAAGACCAATCCAGATGTAATACATCTTTCAGGTGATATTAGCGCTATGTCAGTACAAGATGTAGCAGAATTACGGCGTGCAGTACCGGACACAAAAATCATGCAAGCCATTCCAGTAAAGGATGATGCTTCGATTAGTCTATCTTTAGAATATCAACTTGTATCTGATTATATTATTTTGGATACTGATATCGAATCATATACTGGTATTGGCGCTACCGGTAGCACACATGATTGGAGTGTAAGCCGTAAGATTGTAGCTGCCGTAAATATACCTGTAATATTGGCAGGAGGACTAAGTCCAGAAAATGTAGCGGATGCTATTAAACTTGTTAGACCTTGGTGTGTAGATTCGTTTACACACACTAATATGGCTAATTCTAAACTCAAGGATCCTAACAAAATTCATCAGTTCATCAAATCGGCACGAAATTGGTCGCAAACCTAGAGTCAGGTACGGTAATTATACTGGGTGATGCCTGTGTAGACATGGTTGTAAAGTCTGACAGGGATTCTACAGGGAAGGAATTATAAGGTGGGTGGACTACAGGTAAGGAGTGTTGCCGGTGACTGGATTGATGTACCTTATCTAGAGAATTCTTTCGTCATGAATACTGGCGAGGTTCTACGACACTGGAGCAACGGTCGACTGTTGGCTACACCGCATAGGGTAGTCAATAGGACAGGTAAAGAAAGGTATTCATGCCCATTTTTCTTTGATCCCAACATTCATTCTCATATTAGTACATTAAATAGCTGTGTGGACAAAGGAGAAAAGAGAAAATATGCAGATACTGTTTTCGGTGATATGGTGATGGATCATTTACGATTAAATCATGATCAACATGGTGAAAACAAGTGAAACAATTTGCTATGGAGACTCGTATTACGGAAAAAAAATTTTGCCATGAAAACTGATCGTATCATTAGTACGCTCGTAGAGCTTTGCGAGATTCCAAGCCCATCCAGATGTGAACGTTATGTTGCTGATTACATACTCTCACGTATCAGTGAACTTGGTTTAGATGCAGTAGAGGACAATGCAGGAAACGATCTTAATGGTGATACTGGCAACATTATTGTTAGAGTTGATGGTAATGGATCGCCTTCGTTATTGTTGACTGCTCATATGGATACAGTGATGCCGGTGGGTGGTTTACCAGATCGAATTAATGTAAACATCACTGATGGCGTAGTTCATACTGACAGGAAGTCGATTCTTGGTGCAGATGATAAAGCTGGTATTGCGCTTGCTCTCGAGCTATTACATCATAGAGTGGAAACTTCAGATGATGTTTGTTCGCTCGAAATAGTTTTTACAGTACAGGAAGAAATAGGCGCAAGGGGTGCGGCATATCTAGACAAAGATTCTATAAGCAGTGAACAGGGTTTTGTACTTGACGGAGATACACCAGTTGGTACAGTGATTGTGAGTGCTCCGCACAAACTCAGATATGATTTAGTGATTAGCGGTGCAGCGGCCCATGCTGCGTTGGAACCAGAAAAGGGTATTAATGCTATTAAAGCTATGAGTGAAGTAGTGCGAGAACTACCTTGTGGCAAAATTGATAGCAACACAGTAACTAATTATGGAATAGTGAAAGGTGGGAATGCTACAAATGTAATTCCTGATAGAGTAGAGTTGATTGGAGAACTCAGGGGGCATGATCTAGAGAAAGTTTACCATGTAAGAAAACAGATCGACGAAACATCCCACCGAGTTCTTGAGTGTAGTGGAGCGTCAGCTGAGATTATTTGGACAGAGCTTTATCCAGGTTACAGCGTATCTTTAGACGAATTGTGCATTCAGTATTTTGCTTCAGCATGCAACAAATTTGACATGCAAATGGATTACGTTACGACTGATGGAGGAGGAGACGCAAACCCATTAAATGGCTCAGGCATTATTTGTGTTCCCTTTGGTTTAGGTATGAAGGCAATACATACAAATCAAGAAAACATAAAGCTTGCAGACTTGTACGATGCTTTTAATCTGCTGCTAGAATGCGTCAGTATAAAATCATAAACTTACTCATCTATTAGTGTTTGGTGTGAATCATCTGTCAGTATCAATGTTATTAATTGGCTTTTGTCAAATCATCATAATTTTTTAGTGGAAGGGTTTTGGTCTTTGTGATAAAATGTAAATGTGATAGCGTTGTTTAAATTTTTTAGTTTCAATATATTAGATTTGAT
>DDZT01000097.1:0-195 GCA_002346435.1 Anaerolineales bacterium UBA3001 | reverse complement strand
TCAATATATTAGATTTGATATGCGCGTCTAATTCTTCAAGGAGGTGCTAGGACTATAAGCCAACAGGAAAAAAGGGTTAACTAAAGAAGAAGGAGATAACTAACTTGTTAGTTATTTAATGATTTTTTAGAGTATTAAATGAGGGAACGTAGTAGGTAGTAACTGTGAAGTAAATATGTAAAACACTGTAAAAAG
>DDZT01000057.1 GCA_002346435.1 Anaerolineales bacterium UBA3001 | reverse complement strand
ACATAAACCGTTACCTGTACCACCGATTCCTCTGTCATTAAGCCCTAATTGGTACACGCTAGGGTACAGAAATACCCCTTTTATTAAAATACTCTGTCATGGCAATATAAACTTTACAGCTGGCAAACCTAATCTATACCGAGCTTCATTGCAATACATTTCACTTCCACTTCAACCCACGTAGAGATTCCAGTGACACAAGCTTCCTACAATTCCAGTCATTAGAGAACTCCACAAGTTCGAATCCTAACTCCATCCTGATTTTCTTTAGTTGGATTCGAGACTCCCACCACAATGGTAATGTTGGAGACTCATCATCACAATAATTGCTTTCATGCATATGGACAACTCTAAGGTTTTTTAGAGTTACTAGAGGTGTTAAATCCTTGATATTTGTTTGCGCTGTTATGCGTAACACCTCTAATGAATCCATTGACGATAAATGACTTAAGTCCTCGAATGGAGGAATGTCTAGACTTCCCCAGTCAATTGCCATGGAGGAATTATTAGGTAAATTTGAGGTAGTAGCCCTTTTGACTTTAGTTGCCGCAGAGTCTGGAAGCCAGAAATCGGATGGAGTGAAGGAAAGAAATACTAGTTGGGGATGTGACCCAATTGACTTAAGTTGATCTTCGCTTATGCCATTATTTATGTGGATCTCGAGTCTTTGGAGGGCATTAAGTTTTGATATAGGGCTCAGATCAGGATTTTTTAACTTCAACATTGAAGGAGTGTCATCCAATTTTAAAGAATAAGGAGGCAATTCTCCACCCAGTTGTAGAGCCCTTAATGATGTTAGAGATGAAATGGGAGCTAGGGATAGAACATCACGGCGGTAAAAATCTAAACGACGATATGCCAGTATTAAAACTTGTTTAGCAAAGTATTCTATTCCTTTTAAGGACATGGTCTTATTATTAAGATACTCGGTTGTTTCCCTTGGTACTGATAATGCTAAGTCGTTGGGGCGGAAGTTTATTAGACTTGCAATCAGTTTAAACTGACTAGGATCAGTGCGGATGAATTCTTTCCGTTCCCGTAGTCGATCTCGGAATAACTTGTCAGGCACAAGTTTACTGACTTCTTTATGCCACCGGTTTTCTATTTCTTCATAAGCTTTCTGCTTTGCAGTAGCTTGAGCAGTAGCAGTAGCTTCTTTGGCTTTCCGAATAGCCTCCGCTGTAGCTAATGGAGGATATGCCTCGGCTGTTGCTATTTTATCGAGCTCTTCTTTGACTCTAGCTTGTACAGTTTCCTCTAATATTTTCTCTTCTACTCTGCTTTGAACAGTAGCTTCGATATCGGGTTCAGTAGGAGTAAGTATCTTATTTGGGGTAGATGATTCATCACTACACCCAGTGGCAATCACTAGGGCGAATAGTGTTACAACCAATAGTCCTGTATGTCTGATAATAGAAATCATTAGGTAGATTATAAATTAGGCTGTCAACGTAGATAGGAATATTAGAAAGCACGAAAGAATGTTGCTGGAGTGGTAAAGAGAATGGTTTAGTTTCTAGCGACAATACTCGCTATCTAATTCACAATTCTTTATTGTTTTCCCAACCAGTAAACCATCCATCAGTCCAAATATCCATCCATTCGTCGTATAAGTCCTTAAGTAAACACCTAAAGATTTTAAATATATTACTAATAGACTTGGGTTTAGTACGGTAGATTCTCGATATAAGCTCCCATACGAATATAATTGGAGTCAACACCCCCACCCGAAGCAAGACAAAAGGAAGTATCAAGAGGGCAATGAATAATAATTGTACGAGCCTATAACTATGTCGGATAATAATATCTGATGCCATTTTCAATACACGTATCTCAATTTCGAAATCGGGGGTATCAACAATAGCCTCGTAGTCCAAATCACCACTTTCGAATTTTGTAGGGTTAGTATAGCGTTGAACAACCCTATAGCGGTTCATGTGTCCGATGCTATGCCGTTCAGTAGTGATAGCCCCTGTGTCATCATCAATCTTTGGATATGAACAATAATAGCAAAACCGCAGATAATCTAGATTAGGGATATCGCAATGTATACAGATGTATAGAGTTTCACCTTGATTGTTACAGTTTGGGCAATTTCCAATTTGTCGAATTACTAACCTGGCGTTAAGTTTTACAACGATGGGAGCATAATATTTTCCAATGACTTTTCTATTACTGATTGGGGTAAAACACAGGCGACATTTTTTTAGCGACCTAATATACATTTGCCTTCACCATCAACTGATAATAGAAATCAAAGGTTTCCCTATTTTTTAGATCTATATGCATAAATAATAAATGCAGGTATTAGCGTAGCAAACAAGACTATCCAGAGCGGTCGAAACAATCCTTCACTAGCATTCATTGAAGACAATATGAATATCAGTACCAATGACAGTCCTGAGATACCTACTAGGATAGAAAGTATCTTTGTTGTTTTCATATCAAAAAACCTTCCTCTTCAGCTTTTATTTTTTTAGCTCGCTTTTTGTCTAGCTCTTTCTTAATGTTATTGAAGTATCCCTGACTGATCTCTTGAGCTGGAGGGTTCTTTGCCTTGCGAGCAGGGGTTAATTTATATCTTTTTCTAAACTCTCCATCCGTACAATCTGATTTTCTACCATTGCAAGAACTACATAAGATTTGTTTATTTGCTGGAGTATCTGTCCCTCGTCTGCTTAAAGGTGTCTTGTGGTCAACGACAAGTTCATCAATATCTCTTTTACGACCACAGTAATTGCACTTACCTTTTTGTTTTTCGTAAAGTTTCTTTTTTTGCTGTTTAGGCGTGGCTTTTCTGGGCTCTATTCCCTTAATAGACTTTTCAAATTTTTCAAGCGCATCAAATACCATGTCGTACTCTCATCGATATGATTAATTACCGACATTATAAATCAGGGAGTCAACGTCCCTTTTATTGAAATACTCTGTCAGTCATGGGCAAGGTGGTAGTGAGATTGGTTTATTGATTTCCGAACAAATCGCCATACATATAAGAAACACGTTGCATATTTTCATTAACGCTTTTCAGCCTACTAGATGCTCGTTGACCAATATCTTCAGGAGTATAACCTTGGTTAACAATAACAGTGTAATAGTTAACAAAGCCTTGAAGAGCAAGTACCATTTCTCTATATGTAGAACTTGTGAGTATATGAAACTCTCTAAATTTAACAGGAGGAGTTAATAACCTAAATTCTTTCTCGATTGCCTCAAAAGTTTCCAATGAATCTTCTTGATGTTTTATAGCCCGCTTATATAGCTTTAATAAATCATCGTCTGTCCTAGTCGTCTTAAAAGAGCTACCTAATTTCTCATTCCCACTGTTAAATCGTTCCAGAAAATTGCCATATTTTTTTAAATTCGCATCAACTTTGTTAGTGTACGATTTAACGTCAGGAATCGGTGTTGACATTACGACAGGCATAGGAGTACGAGTACGTACAGGTAATCCTGCCTTCAGCTTTCTTTCGTCAGAACGACGCATCCATTCTTCATAACTAATAGGTTCAGCGGTATCACTGCAAGCCACTCCAGTAAGGATCAGTAATCCCAGTACCAACAGTCCTGTATGTCTGATAACAGAAATCATTGGGTAGCTAATTGAATTCGAACCACAACATAGCTCCAATTATAATTACAAATGGCGTTGCTACCCAGAACAGAATCTTAGTATCCGTATTCCACCAAGCTTCAATGCCTTTTCTTGAGCGATTTCCAATCCACTTGACCAATACAATAGTCAATCCAATTCCACATATAAGATATATTGCTCCAAGAACCCTATCGGGAAAAACACCAAATAATACACCTAATACACCTGTAATCAATATGCCTAACGTATTACCTAGCAAGAATCCGACCACACCCATAAAAATTTTTACCCCTATGGGAACTTGGTATTGTTTAGCTGCTGATCCCTCCGTAACACTCTTGATATCATCTTCTATCGTTTGTTCAAAAGTCTTAGTTTGAGAAGGTTCATCATCCAGCCATCCCAATGATTCTTGTTTATCCTTAATCGGCTGATCAGTAGTAGTAGGCTGTATTTCCTCTCTGCAGAAAGTACAGAACCTAGAATCTTCTTCAATCCCTTTATTACAACTAGGGCAAGTAAAACTTAGGATAGCTCCGCATTGGCTACAGAACTTCCCTTCAGCTAAGTTTTCTCTACTACATTTTGGACACTTCATGCCGTAGATTATAAATCAGCCTGTCAATGTGGAGTCCTTTTTATTTCAAAGGTC
>DDZT01000010.1 GCA_002346435.1 Anaerolineales bacterium UBA3001 | reverse complement strand
AGCATCATGATGAACACGAAGGCGAAGAGCATCATCATGATCATGGCGGGAACGATCCTCACACTTGGTTTAATCCCAGCAATGTGATGGTTTGGGCCCATAATATTGCGGACGCACTCGGTGAAATGGACCCTGATAATTCTCAAGCATATACTGCTAATGAGGAAAGCTATAAGGAAGAATTGACTGAGCTGGACGGCTGGATTCGAGGACAGGTAGCTCTAATCCCAGAAGGTGATCGCAATCTGGTTACTGATCATTCTGTATTCGCTTATTTTTCTGCAGAATATGGATTTACCCAAGTTGGAACGCTTATTCCTTCATATAGCACCCTGGGGGAACCAACGGCTCAAGAACTGGCCCAAGTCCAAGATGCAATACAACTACTAAATGTTAAGGCAGTGTTCGTGGGTACCACATTCAATCCAGGGCTAGGCGAACAGGTAGCTGATGATACCGGGACCGAACTGGTTTTCGTTTACACTGGTTCGCTCTCTGAATCTGATGGAGATGCTGGGACCTATCTCGACTATATGCGATACAATACGACAGCGATTGTTAATGCATTGAAATAGATCTCGCGCTACAGATGTGCGAAAGGGAGTAGATGTTGGATTAGGCACAGGTTGATCTTCCAGGCGTTTTATAACTGGAAGATCAACGGCAATCATGACTATGTTCGGCGAATTACAGAAAATATCACAGCATCTCTCAAAAAATCGGCAGCCCCATCACTCTGGTGCTCCCATTTTGCGCGTACAAGATATCAGTGTTTCTTATGAAACGGGCGTTGCAATAAGAAATATCGGCTTTGAGCTAGATGTTGGTGATACATTAGCGATAGTGGGGCCAAATGGTGCAGGAAAAAGCACCTTACTTAAAGTCATCGCAGGAATAATCAACTCTACTGGGGGCAATATTCAAATCTTCGGGCATGATCCCGGAAGCCATATTTGCATTGCCTACGTACCTCAGAGAAATCAAATCGATTGGGAATTCCCAGTCACAGTAGCTGATGTGGTAATGATGGGTAGAGTTGGGCAAATGGGATTGTTTCGCAATGCAAAAGATCGTGATTGGAAGCTGGTTCATCAGGCTTTGGAAATAGTTGGTCTCGATTCATATATTAAACGACAGATTAGCCAGCTTTCGGTAGGTCAGCAACAGAGGATGTTTATTGCTCGTGCTTTGGCTCAAGAGGCTGAGTTGATTCTTATGGACGAACCGCTTACAGGGCTGGATGCTATTTTGCAAGAAGAGGTGTTTAGGATTTTGGACAGTCTCCAAACTCTGGATGTGACCGTTTTGATTTCCCATCATGATGTAAAGGCGGTCGCGCAACGTTTTGATCACGTATTGTTGTTGAATAAGGAAATGCTTGGAATTGGGAGACCGGACCGAGTATTGACGCCCGAAAATCTGTCAATTGCTTATGGCGTTGACCTAGATCTCGCGTCTACAGATGATGACACACTCGCTTTGGGTGATATGTACGGTGATGACAAGCCCTAGAGGAAAGTGGACTTACAGGTAGTATTACTCTAATGTAGGCTTTTCACAAGATAAGTATAATTTCAACAATGATAGAGTTTATTCTAGAACCCCTTCAGTATGCTTTTATGGTACGTGGCATGATTGCTGCCGTCTTGGTAGGAATTGTGTGTGCGGTAGTTGGCACGTACGTAGTGCTGCGTGGAATGGCGTTTTTTGGTGATGCATTGGCTCATTCAATTTTACCGGGAGTTGCTATAGGATATTTAGTAGGAGGCGGCGTTGGCCCAGCCTTATTTTGGTGGGCGCTTATTACTGCTATTTTGAGTTCGCTGGGGATTGGCGCCATTAGTCGTAGTACAAAAATCAAAGAAGACACTTCAATCGGTGTTATCTTTGCGGGTATGTTTGCCCTGGGTGTGGCCTTGATCTCTACGGTTCGCAGCTACTCAATTGATCTCGCACATTTCTTATTTGGTGATGTCTTGGGAATTCAGAGTAGTGATCTATGGTTGGTAATTATCTTTGGTGGGTTCGTGCTAATTACTATTTTTGCATTTTATAAGGAATTTATGATACTTTCTTTTGACCCGATTCTTGCAGTAACTCTACGCCTTCCAGTTCGATCATTAGAAGTGCTGTTGTTGGTATTGATAGCAGTATCAATAGTGGTTACTCTCCAAACAGTCGGAGTGTCACTGACAGTAGCTATGTTGGTAACACCTGCCGCTACGGCCTATTTGATTACTAAACGTCTGCAGATGATGATGATGATCGGTGTATCGATTGCGATCATTTCCGGTGTAGTTGGTTTGTATTTGTCATACTATTTAAGTATTGCCTCTGGAGCCGCAATTGTATTGACTTGTACTGCGGTATTTGGCTTGATCTGGGGTCTTCAAA
The DNA here is from genome assembly GCA_002346435.1 of Anaerolineales bacterium UBA3001. Taxonomy (GTDB): domain Bacteria; phylum Chloroflexota; class Anaerolineae; order Anaerolineales; family UBA11657; genus UBA11657. The sequence continues at coordinate 298 of DDZT01000010.1, read as the reverse complement.
CTATTCGAAGTAAATTCTGATTTCTCCGTCCCTCCTAGACGCAGGTCTGGTAAAATCCTTTCAGTCCTCGCTGGTATCGTCAGCGTTGGATAGGGCTATGTATGAAGTTCCACCTTCTGTATAGTCCGCTTTTTATACCTAATAATTGGCCGTCGTGGTCAATAGTCTCAATATCTTGACCCTCAATCAAGGCTAAATCTGTAAGTGTAAGTTTATTGTCTTTAGGTTTATTTAGAAAAGAGACCGCGTTATGCTTCCGCGCTTCTTGCAGGGCTGCGGTTAACCAATAACCTATAAC
>DDZT01000014.1 GCA_002346435.1 Anaerolineales bacterium UBA3001 | reverse complement strand
AGTACAGTTGCTGCTGTATGATCGAAGCTTGGAATAATACCAAACCAATGCCATCTGGCAGGCCAAACGCTGATGAATAAAGATGGGTGAATGCAAATACCAACAACATACCTGATATAAATGCAATTCGCTTATTTCCCGTGACAATCCTGGTCAGAATAAACTGTAAGGGAATGGATAATACAAGAAAGAGCCAGGAAACCAACCTTGGAATCCATACCCATACGTTAATTGAATCATATCCATGAGCAGATTGCAAAAGGAAAGATTCTCGCACTTCATCAAACCCAATTATCGCCCCAGATAACCATAGATAAGCAAAGTAGGATCCGTAAAAAGGTGCATAAAGATAGGAAGCAACAAATCTATGTATAGGTCCAGTAATTTCATGCCATTGTCCAAGCACAAAATCCTTTAGGGCCCAAACTAAAGTGATTTCATCTTGTATTTCAAATGGCACTGCATTGTGACCCTGGAAGAAGAATGATCTTGTACCAATTGCCAGTAATGTCAGTAGTATGCATAATCCTGCATCAGTTTTTATTGACTCAACAATAAATTTCATGCTATTCATAAGACTTATATAGTTGTTGAACTTGAGTCCACATTTTTTCATGCGTAAATTCTTTATGTACGTACTCGTATCCCTTATTGCCCATCTGATGCGCAATATCAGGCTGATCGAGCAATGACTGTATGGCTTTAGATAAACCCAGTACGTCACGAGGCGAAACTAAAATGCCAGTCTCGCCATCCAAAACCAATTCAGGAACACCACCAACTGAAGTTGCAACAACTGGCTTCCTGGCCGCCATGGCTTCAAGAATTGTTACAGGTAATCCCTCAATCCATGATGGCAATACAAATATTTCAAAACAATGTATCAGACGACGTACATCGCTCCGAAATCCCAGAAAATGTACAAATTCCTCTAAACCCAACTCTTTCACTAGATTTCCCAAATCACTGCGATATTTACCTTCAAACTCGTAATCGTCTCCAATCACTAAGAACTCAGTATTAGGATAATGATTGCAAACATTTCTTGCAGCGAGAATAAACTCACGCTGACCCTTGACTGGACATAATCTAGCCACCGTTCCAACAATATGAGAATTTTTCTGCAAACCAAGTGTGCTACGAAGATGGTCAATATCTGGGATATTATCAAACTGCTCCGTCAAACTTATCCCATTGTGTATCACAGTAATCTTATTTGAAGATATTCCCTGGTCTATCAAACTAGATTTGGTAGCATTACTTATAGTTATTATCTTATCTGCGACAATAGCTGTAATATTATCAAGAATGATCTGCAATTTCTGTATCCAACCAACGTCACTGAACTTGTTCTCAATGTGAACATGACTAATTAATGGTACTCCAGCCAGATAAGCTCCAATACGCGCTAATATTGTTCCAACTACAGCAGAATGACAATGTACTAAGTCCGCATCCCAATCACGAATAAACTTTGCAAAAGCAACTGCACGATGAAAGAAAAAAGTTCTTTCCATCGGTAGCTGTATAACTTCTATAGAGAGAGATTGTACCTGCTCAGTAAATTCGCCTAGGCTAGGAGTAATTAAACAAACCTGATGGCCATCAGACAGAGCAGCTGCCATTAGATGCCCACAAATTACTTGACCACCGGACATTCGCCCATCAAGTACAGTGTAAACTATACGCATAGCATCAGTTTGAGTCGTCCTTTACACCTATCAAAACAATGTCGTGACCCAGAAAATCGTCCAGCCAATGATGCTTTTGGGAAATCAAATTGTTTGAATGACCCACATCTTTGCCTACAAAATTCAATAAACGTCGATATGTATTTGTTTCACTCACAATTCTCACATAACGCATAATATCCGCCCGCCAGGACGAACCTATTACCTTCATATCTCTTAATCCTAATTTACGACCCACTTTACGTAACTCAACAGGCGAAAAACTACCTTCATATCCCAAAAACCATTTACTTTTCATTATAAGAGCAGCTTTTAGGATCTCATGTGGTAAAAATAGGATATTAGGAGTGCTAATAATACATATGCCTCCTGGCTTAAGTAAGTTGACGTGAGCTCTACATATATCTAGTCTCTCCGGATACCTATAATGCTCAACTGTGCCAAATGACATAGCCACATCAAACCTTCCAATCAAATCTGAAGGAGGATTAAATACATCAGCCTCTACCAACTCCCCCTGCAATCCTAAGGCATCAAGATTGCGTTTTGCTAAAACAATAGCGTCGGAACTGTAATCCAGTAACGTTGATCTAGCACCCATCCGTGCAAATATAAGACTATATATAGCACCGCCACAACCAATTTCTATAGTCTGCTTACCATCGAGGTCTCCTATTTGTTCGTACAAATACTGAATAATCTTTTGGCAGCGCACGCCAGCATTCTCATAATTTATTGAATCTAATTCAGCGTCAGGATCATAATTGTGAAGATCCTTATTCCAAACGTCACCCCATTGTTGGTTATTTATTGTTTTCATCAGTAGCAACAATTACAATTTCACTGGCTTCTTTTATGATGCCTCTGCTAATAATAACATCATCAAGCTCCAATCTATCCATAGATCGTACACCTGTAACTTGAGCTATTTTCCTGACAATGACTTTCGGTATAAAACGTCTCCGTAAATCGAGTAAATCAACGCGTTTTACCCATTTACTAACCTTGGTCTGCCGACGTGACTGCGAAAATACTTTAACATCACCAAAATATTGTGTAATTAAGTGTTGGAAATCAGTTGGATTCCATTCTTGATTATGGAAAGGATTCTCAGGATTTATATTACTCTCGCTAACCATAGGTGTGGACACAATGAACAATCCACTGGGTTTTAAAACGCGTTTGATTTCTTTTAGAAAACCGTCTACATCTCTCATGTGCTCAATTGTCTCAAATGAACATATCACATCGAACGTATCGCTATTAATACCTAAAATAGTAGCATCTGATTGTACAAATAATGGTTGGCCTGAACTGGAATAACGCTTTTGCGCATATTTAATTGATTCACTATCAATATCAACCCCGATTACGCGATTGCCTGCATCAGAAAGATAACGTGACCCATAGCCAACGCCACATGCCACATCTAAAATTAGCTTGCCTTTCATGTAAGTTTTAGCAAACTCATAGCGCTTTAAATGTATCGAATAGATACCTAAAGGGGTTTTGTCAGGTATGATTCGTTCATCATGCATTTCTAATAACAAATCCTAGGCGTATAACAAATTTAGAAACTTTATACAATACAAACAAATGAGTGTATATATTTTACAAAACAAAAGCTCATACACCCTTTTCAGAAATTAGATTAGCTCTTTTTATAACTTGATATATTATGTTAGATAACTCTTCGTTACCTAGTTTTGTATAATGAACATCATCCACAAAATTACGCAATGACTTCTCGAATATGGGGTCTGCATCTACTAAATACACACCTGTTTGCTCTCCTATATACCTAATTAAATCGTTGAATGCTTGCATAGCAATTCGCATTGACTCAAGAGAAGGATAAGTCATCCGAAAGAAATCTCTCCGATCCATGCAGAATGCTCTAGGAAAATCTAGGGCTGCAGATTCCTGACTAGAAAGATCTGGTTTGTACAAGCTAGGTTGAGTAACTAAAATCACGTCTGCTCCATCACTTTTAATTCTCTTAACCAACCTTTCAATATTAATTTGAAAAGATTTTAAAGACTTGAATCTTTCGACGGAATAGTCTGCTGCACTTACTCTCAAACTAGAATACCAATTGTCCTGCACAGCACCCAAGTATCTACCAAACAAGTATTTCACAAAATTCGGTGGTTGCGCTCCATTAATGGCAGCCCCATAATAATGACTATAATCTTCTTTGTACTCACCAAGTGAATACGCGGAACCAACACAACTACGAATTAAATCATTAATACCGTGCATAATAATTACAAGATCAGGATCATATAAATCATACATAGTTGAGTAAGCTATCAAGGAGTGTTTGGACGTCCACCACATACGAGCACCATTAATTATCTCAACTTTTATATTAGGATAAGCCTCCAATAGCTTATCTCCTAAAAAATTATGGTAATCAGTGGAGGTAGATCCGCCAAGGATTAGAATCCGATAATTAGTGCTGCTGCCATATTCCGCGCTTATATCTGGTGGAGGCATTTGTAGAAATGGATCAAATTTGTACGTCCTTGTATAGTAATAATATGCGGCTAAAAATAAATACAGTAATGAGACTAGAAACATGCCTTGCTTAAAGATCATCATTAAGGATGGGGTAATAGGTCTGACAAAAAGTATAGGAAGCATAAACGGTATTAACATTATTAAAAGAAAACCAAAATGCTGTTTAGAGTATCCTAAAATCCAAGGCGTCGCGGATCCATGAAAGAGCCAGCCAATATATACAACTAGATATAATAGGTAGTAAAGCCCTATTGTGATCTTAGTCCTATTCATCATAAAAATGCGATTTGTTCATTATAAACTCCGAGATTAACACAACTTGGGCAAATTAATATGAATTGGAACAATATTTTTACAAGTTTTCAGAACTAAGTTCACGGACCAAGAGAAACATCATTAGTACTATTGAACATCCAACGCTTTAACAACCTAAATATATTTAATATTGTTGCAGGTATATACATTGCCAACAAATAACGCATGTTCGATGGATTAAGGAGAACTTTGCTATCTATCTGCATAGCCTTATGCATAAATAAGCCAGATTTATTAGTCTCACCATGGACATAATACGCAGATGCTAATTGAATATAAAAATTACGCCTAATGTTTGAAATCGAATCTGTATCAGGATGTTTGTCTAACCAATGCAAATGCTTGTTACAAGTTAAAACACGACCCTGAAAGAATTCTTCCTGAGGAGTATTATTTGAATGCAACCGAAAGTGCACTAAGACTTCGGGCAGAATAGAAATTTCGAACTGTCTGGAAGCTCTTAGATACCAGTCCCAATCCTCAAATGCAGGTATATTAATATCCATAGGACCAACACTTTCCCAGCAATCACGACGTACCATGACAGTGGAAAGAAACATAATACAGCTCTCACTAAGACTTTCGTAACCGTATCCGGATTTCATGGATTGCTGGTAGAGCTTATTTCGTTGGTCAGTATATTTACGGATCACATTACCACTTTCGTCAACAACATCGGAAAAAGTATGGACTAACCCCACTTTTGGTTGTTTCCTCAATAAATCTAGTTGTTTATCTAATTTATCGTATAACCAAGTATCATCTGAATCCAAAAATGCAATATAGTCACCTTTAGAATTATTAACTCCAGCATTACGTGCAGATGATCTGCCTTGATTCAACTGATTTATTACATTTATACTTTCACCAAAATTGTTTAATATATTGTGAGTAGAGTCTGTAGAGCCATCATCCACAACTATAATTTCCACATCATCTAACGTTTGATTCTGCACACTACGAATAGCATCCTCAACAAACTGTGCTCGATTGTAAGATGCAATTACAACACTAACCAAAGGATAAGAAACCATCGATAGTAATTTTATCTATTTAATCACCGAGTCACCGAGTGCATCAATGTACACTGATTCGGTACCACTAACCATTTTGTCTAAACTAAACTTAGTATCAATTCTCTTCTTTCCCATCAATCCCATTTCCTCTGCTTCTGTAGGATTGTCAAGCACTCTAATTAACGCCTCTGCCAACTTGGTAGCATTTCGTAATGGAACCAATATACCTGTCTCATCATCAATTACAGTTGAAGGAATACCACCCACAGGTGTCGCCACGACTGGCAACCTTGCGGCAAAAGCCTCCATAACAGCCATACATAATCCTTCAAACAAAGACGGCATGACAAAAATGTCGCATGCATTTAATATCCTAGCAACATCAGATCTATGACCAGCAAAAACGCATCGTTCAGAAACGCCAACCTTGTCTGCTCTTAGTAGCAGCTGCTCTTTTAAATCTCCGTCCCCCACTATTAATAATGTCACTTTATCATGGTTACTCAAAACAATCTTAGCTGCATCAATAAGATATTTGTGTCCCTTCTGTGGAACAAGTCGAGCAACATTTACAATAATTTGATGATCGTGCGGTATACCAAACTCATCATATACATCTTTTTTATCATGCTCATCATCAAATAATGATGTATCTATACCGTAAGGTATAACTTTTTCATCCCATTTGGCCATTCCATCCAATCTCATTCCAGTAGAACAATCTTCCTGTGACGTAAAAATCACCTTAGTATGTCCTGCAAAAGCAAATCGCTCTAGAATCTTGCCTGCCCATCCATAGTTCCGGTTGAGTTCCGGAGTATGATGAGTCATTATTATGCCTGCTTTTCCATACATGCGTCCCGCTATCATACCTATCACTGCCGGATCATTGTAATGAATTAAATCAGGCTTTATATTAGATAAATGCTTATTTATCAACGGAATTAGCTGCAAAACATTCCTGCTTGATATATTTTCTGGTAAACAATGTAGCTTTACATCTAATTCTCCAAGTAATGCAAACTCCTGGATTTGTGGCACATCTGGATACATGACATGGACTTTAAATCTACTCCGATCTAGCTCCCGGGCTAAAGTACATATGTATCTTTCAGTAAGACCAAAAGTTGTATTTTGTTGGAAATAAAGTATGTCCTTTGTCATAAGATCTTGATGATAATAGCGGTCTTACGTGCAGGGACCTTCATGAATAGACGTATAGGGACCGTACTGACGTGCAGAAGCATCTGTCCACATGTAACTAGGGGATACTGTTTCTTGATGCCCATGCATTCGCCTTACTACATTTCTCAACCATCTTCGTATAAAGAACAATCTATTTCGACTACTCTCAAATTGAGCAATATATTCTCGCTGATTATCCTCTACATAGATAAGCAATTCGTAAACCTTGAAACCACCATGCCAGAAAAACGATGTGTTACTAGCATCCTCATGATTACTAAATGATTTAGGCAAAGATAAATGTGACCGCGTGTTCATATGATGGAGTTTTGGTATCAACAACAGATTACCGGAATGCTCCTCTATAATCCACCTATGATGCGGCCAACCTGTAACTCCACGATATACTAGACCGTGTATGCTTTCTTGATAACGTGAAGGAAATTCAATATATCCAGCTTTAGATATACGTGTTAATTCTTTACATACCCATAGGGGGTCTTTGATGTCTTCTAGGGTGTGTGAACATATACTAAAGTCAAACGTGTCATCCCCATAAGGCCACAACTCTCTAGAGCAAATATCAAATTTGGTCCAAGTTTTGTTTTCGGCCGACAAAGAGTCATCACCATAGCTAAACTTCTCCACAAAGTCATGGTCAAACAAGTCCAGAATCTCAGTAGCTTTTGGATAAGGACTTGCGCCACCACCAACATCTAAAATCTTGATAGGTTTTGTAGATAGAGAATCCAAATGTTGATCAATCAATTCGTTGGAAGGCATAGAAAATGACTCCTCATCTAATAGTTTATATTTACAAGACCTTAAACAATTGCACTATCGGTCAATTCAAAATAGGTTGAGAGTCTTTTGCAACACAACAGGTCATTTAGCACTGTATTTTTGCTGACACCAGAAACACTTTTTACCTTACAATAGAGTACTATATAATGCAGACGTGTCACCCACCATACGGTCAACATTAAATTCCCGAAAAGCGCGTTGTTGACCTTTGGCACCCATATCTCTCATAAGATTTCGGTCATCCAACATTCTAACTAGAGCTTGTTCCAATCCTGATGCTGATGCAGGCTCTACTAAAAATCCAGTTTCACCTTCAATCACTGCTTCAGGTATTCCCCCAACTCTTGTAGCAATTACTGGTAATCCTGAAGCCATTGCTTCCGGAACCACAAAAGGCAGTCCTTCCGACAGTGAGGGCAAAACTAAGATGTCGGAAATAGCCAATATACTAGGCACTTCTTCTTGCCATCCAGCGAACAAAACCTTGTCGACCATATTACTTTCGCGAACTTGATCCTCAAACTGACTTTTTAATTCGCCATCACCTACTAATGCAACTATGATATTTGGATGATGCTTAACAATATTGGGCAGTGCCTTTAATAGATAGCTATGTCCTTTTATTTCCTCTAGATATCCAACAACAGTGATAAGCACTGTACTATTGTCCACTCCCCATTTCCGTCGAAAGTCGATTGCATTTTCGACATTTGCAAATCTATCCGTTTCTATCATATTTCTAATCACTTTTAATTTATATGCTGGATAGAACCCGTTAGATATTATCCTGTGTTTATTTACTTCACTTACAGAAATAGCTTTGTGCACGGAATTGCAGGCGAAATTATGCCTATATCGTCGTAATATTCCAGACGTCCCCTGAAATATATTCTTTTCGATTTTTTCTGGAAAGGACTGATAAGTAACCACACGAGCTCGTATACTCGCAAATTTCGCAGCTAAAATACCGTATTCACAAGAATTCCACCAGGGCAAAATAAAATGTGCCAGATCAGGCTTGATAGTAGAGAAATAGTTATAAGCAGTCTTTAATCTAAGCATCACATTTCCAGACTGCGGAGAAATATCTACATTATCAACTGGAATATTATTGGTCTCCATAAATTCTCGCACATCTTCGGTGCGTTTAGAGTATGGTATAGCAACGCGTACCTGAAACCCACAATCACGAACCCTCGGAGCCAAAAGCTTCAAGTAGTTAGAGGTACCACCAATTTGTAATTGATCTCCCCTATAGTCCATCATAAAAACAATGCTGCGATTCATAGAATTGTTCAACTATTTTGATTGTAAAACAACCAATCCCTTAGCTTAGTATTGCCCCATACCCAATAAACTGACCCTAATAATACAATCAACCAAGTTATTACATTAGTGATCTCCATACCACCAACAGGAATCTCACCATATAAAAAACCATAAAATACTCGAACTATAGGAATATGAATGCCATACTTCAACATTAGGAAGAAGCTTCGAAATACAGGTCCACCAGCTGGATACATAAGCACCGGTATATTCAAGCAAATCCCAATAAATCCTAGCCAAGTAATCATGGTCTTCAAATATAGTGATCTAAAATCAAGCTGAGATATAAGAATAGCTACAAATGGGACAGCTGGAATTAGATATCTCGGTCCACCAGGACCTGGGGTTGAATACCACGGATAAAATGACAACATCTCCTCTGTTTGTATCCACAAATGTGTGTACCATGTTGCAAATATCCAGTGCAAAACAATAAGTGTCCAACTAATCACAACTAATCCATTTCTAGCATAAACACCACGAATTGTGAACAACAAACAAATAGATAATGGAAAGTACCAAAGCATTCCCTGGTGCCAACCTAACAAGAACTCTGTAGCAACTTGGAGGAAACTTATATTATCAGGATTACCATACATACCCTTAGATTGAAAATAAGAGAACGGGACATCCATAAATGGATTTCCCAAAGCAATCCACTGATAGATTAGTAAAACACCAACACCTGGCAAAAGCCCACATAAAAAACTCAATGTTTTCGTTCGATGCCTATAGAAGATATATAACAAACTGCCAAATGTGGTTATAACCGCAGGCACATTAACTAATATGGCTGTTCCTAGAAAAAAGCCTGCCCAAAATGCTGGTGATGGCAATTTTCTGCCACGATCTAGACCAATGACAAATAACCAAGCAAGAGTACATAAAGATGTCTCTACGGAAGTCTGTACATTTGTGCCAGCAGTGAAATAGTAAGCTGCCATACTCCCCCAGCCTATACCAATTGTAAGAGCCATCGAAAGCCGTTTTGTTAATCCCAACCACCTTAATATCATCCATAATGATGTAACAAAAATCGCAGCCATCATGGCGTTAATGGCCATCGCAAATACAAGTCCCTGATACAGAATAACCGCATCATCACCTGATTGCAATCCAATGCGTTCTTCTATATTTAGCAATGACGATATAGCATATATCGGAGACACTAGTATACCTACACCAGGGTTGATAATTTGAACGCGTCTTCCTTGGATTTCATAAGCCTCAACAGTTTCACCATGAACTTCCTCCACAGCAGTGATATCAATGGTCTGATGATCAACCAAAGCATAAGCCAAATACTGGAACCGATTTGTTGCTGTAAATACACCATGTGACGTAGAATCCATAAAGAGAAGAGATATGAAATAGACGATTATGAATAGTCTAATAGTGATCCAATTTTCACCATTACCATGACTTGGAGTTTGAATCTGGCTCACACTCCAATCCTCCTGTTCTTATTCAGACAAATCATTATCACAGATGTCATAGTTTGCAATGACACTGCAACGCAATTCCGATTCGTATAATCTGTGCACTCACTAGACAACCACATAATCGATGGATCTACTCTCAGACTTTAATTTAGTCAATACTATCAGTGACATCTGAAAAACTATATGGGCTTTCATAATAAATAGAAAAATAATGTTTGTCCTGTAACAATGGTAATTTTGCATCAAAATATGTGTTAAAAATAATTCTAAAAGAGTTAACTGGAGAAATTGAGTCATACAGTTCATCCGAGCCACCAGGCAAATGATAAGCATTCAGGATTCCAAACACTTGGTCCATATCAAACTGTTCGTCCAATGCAATACTTGGATTTGGGTCCCAACCAACTGCCCATGCCCAACCATGATCAGCTTGAACAATAATAATTGGAGGCGTTGCATGTTGTGCCAACAATTTATCCACTAATTCCACTACTTTATTGTTTGTATAAATCAGTTGATTAAGATATGCGCCTTGCGCACTTTCAGTAGTCCAGCCTTCTTCAGGCTCATCAACATATTCTCCATCAGCACCAAACACATAAGGTGGGTGTGGAGACAAGATATGGGCGTAAACAAAAATAGGACTTTCATTATCATTAATTCCTATTTTTGCAATCTGCCCGAACGGAAATAATATACGACCCCTATAATCTTTCCAATCATCCAGCAACGGTTGTAACATTGGATAAATGGGGGTCATCTCAATCAGCAGTGACAAGAATGTATGCTCAGGACCTCTACTTTTCCAGCTGAAAACCTCATCCGCTATAAGACTTCTATCAGCTCCAGACCATCCAGAATTTATCTGTACATATCTGTATCCTACAGATTTTAGCAATTGACCTACTCTGTTAGCCTGTATTAGTGGATATGTTGCAAGCACATCATGTGAGTCTCTTCCAATAGTTTCAGTAAGATAGTTTATATATTCCATATTAAGTGCAGAGGGGATGGACAAGAAAGTATATGGATAATTACTAAGACTCTTAGAAGCCACATAAAAACCTCTATTCTCTAAATCGTTTACAAATTCGCTATTGTCATGCTGCAACACTTCAGATAGTAAGTCCGAACGCATATATCCATCTAATATTATGTAATAAATGTTCGGAGGATTTTCAGGCCTGGCCAATATGACTTGCTCGAAATCCCCTGGCCGTATAGCATTGATGTTTTGTTTTGACAAAACTGTTTTGTTGACAATCCAGTTGCCCAAATTAGGTATGGTCCCCAATATCAAGGTGGCTCCTACTATATTGAGAAAAAAATTCAACATAGTAGCATTAACCAATTTAAAAACAATAAAATATGTGCTCAAACAGCACATAGTACCTATTAGCAACAAAAGATACCTATGTCTACCAATCACTAAGCCTTGCTGTACATACAAAAATTCGTGCAGATTTGAATAAATGAAAAATGGAATAATAATAATCGAGGTGATCAATGCTGCTTTAGCAGTATCTTTGATAATGAAAGCAATAGACCACCACAACAAAAGAACTGTGGACACTACCATCACTAATGGGACCCAAATGACATCGGCTTTTGTTTGCCAAACATTCCTGGAAAAAAGAAATATCACGGGATAAATGGCGAAAAGAATCGGATGAATAGTTAATCGTTTAGTCATTTTAGGTCCGATCTATTTTGCATGAGATAAAGTAAACGATTAGAATTATTAATATTTGACACTTTCATTATGACAAACAATTTATCAAATGCTCGCTCAAAAGCAGTCCTAGTATAATCGTCAAAGATATCTTTCCTATAGCTAAGAAGTCTAGCTACCTGAGAATCACTTTTGGGCACAAACTCAACAATTAGTGATTTGGCTATCACAGCAAACCACTCAGCCAATCTAACAAAAGGTACATTGTTCGATATAACTAAATGGTGCACAAGCGCTAATGCCATCACCAGGTCAGCAGGAGAACGTCTCGATAGCGATAGCCTTTCTTCATTACTCCATCCAATGTCAGCACTAGGATTAGTAAGGTCAAGCAAAAGGGGTATCATATTAATATCTCCCTTACTTACAGAATCAAGATAATTTATTTCAACAGCCGTAGGGTCACTATCAAAAGCTATAGTAGGTATGCCTTGACTAGTTGCAAGTCGACTATAAGTACCATCATTTGCTCCTAGATCCCACACGATTCCTGGAGAAATCTTCTCTATATATTGCTGGACAATGGTTTTTTTATGGCTTGCAGCCTCTGCAGAATAATTGTGCTTAGTGCCTGAGTAATAATCGAACCAATCGGTGTTTCCTTGACGCCACTTTAGCCGTTTTACAGCTATATATAAACTGTCAATAATGCCTTGTAATGCTACTAGACTAACAGTCTTATTGGCAGTAGAAATTGATTTTTCCGAAAACAAATTTTGACTTCTAGCATGTAGATGGATATGACTCAAAATACCAAATTGAAGATAAGTCCTAAAAGGCAAAAGAGAACTTGCCATATCGAGGGGAATCCCATCCATATGTACGCGCAACAACTGACCAAGTCGAATATCCACATGACACATCAACGTCAATGTTGCCAGAAAATGCTGACAAAATTGCCGATAAGCTACCCAAGGGCTACCCTCTTGATAAATCTCAAAAGACAATGTATCGATAAGCATCGGTTGCCCATCAACAAACTGCATATTATATGCAGAAGCATCTTTGAGGCACATTCCATACTTGAAAGCAATCTTCTGTATATCTAGCAAAGCTATTGCTGCATGCTTTAGCTCACTAAAGCACCATTCATACGGATAAGATATAAACTTAACTACTTGAGGATGTAAAATTTTGTATGCGGAATCAGATATAGCGAAAGCAATATCAACTTCTTCATGAGGTATCATCATCTTCAAATCCACTAATTCTTCGTATAGACCAGAATTAATTAAACAATCATAATGTGATTTATACGAGTTATTTACCTGTCTATACAACATGCCATTTTTCACAAAAAGGAATCCGCTCGGATCACGGAATGAGCTTCGATGAATTCGTCTGCAACTACTAGTCATTGTTACTATCTTTATCCTGATTGTGATTGGAAACTGCATCATCACCTACAAGTTGTTTTATATAACTAGTAATCCGACTCCAAAATTGTCGAATCACAAACAATAAACCAACTATGCTGGCTAGCAAAAACTGAATAAGAAGACTTCCACCTCCTGGATCAAGATATGCTCTAACAGGATGTGCATATACAGCACCAAACATCACACTCCACACAAACATTTCGATCATGAAATTAATAAGTTTCACTTAATTGACTCCTCTATCGTAATTTCGTTCATCAGTCAAAAAACACATGTGTAACAATTGACTTGCTAGACGTTGCTTTTTTGCACTGGAATAACCGTTAGTTACAATTGTTGTATTCTAAAACAGATATGTCACCAACGTTAAAGTCAGCACCTGAACAGTAGTATGTACTCCCATCATCTATGTAAATTTTCTCAGGGGTGCCAATGGTCTCATGCAAAGTATTTACAAACCAAACTTTGCCATTGGATTCTAGTGATGGTAATCTGTTCACTACATTAATTTGCTGTACTGATGTGAGTTTTTGACTAAAATCAATCGTCCTACCAATATGTCCTAAATACACTTTAGCACCAGACAATCCAGGAACAAAGTTAGAAAAGATAGGTCCCGCAACCACAACATCATTCATCCCAACATTGTGTTCTATCCAGCGAAAGGCATCCATCTCTGTACTCGAGAGTCGTATCGGCCACATATCATCACTTCGCAAATTCAAACGTTTATCTGAAAAATGCAGGTAAAGATGACCATACCAAGGATAAATATAAGTGATCAGTGTTCCCGGAATCACTAACAATGTTGTTACCGCATACAACCATTTTCTCACACCACTCGTGACATCATTCAGATTCGATACTACGTAAGTTACAAGAATACTAATAGGCAAATATATGCCATCCATAAATCGAGGTGATCCTGGAAAAGATGCAAGAGACAGAATAAACAACCAAAACAACCATATTGAAGCTATAACATGTCCTAAGCGCTTAGTTTCATAAGACCGTAACAATTTAAAAGTACCCCATACAACAAATGGGGTGAAAACACCTACATGCAGAACAAATAACGACAAATCTATAGTCCCATTCATTACTACATTGGTATAAATGTATTTAGCCCAAAAGTCACTACGAAAGGCAAGACTGTAAGACCACATTGACATCAATCCTGATGGAACAAAAGACATAAGAACTGGACTGACATTGGATAGTGACATACGCCGCAGTAACATTAGATATACCAAAACAGTGGACACAATCGCAACCCACAATATACCTAACGACGGCAATAACCAAGCTGCTATTAATGCATAAATTGACATAGCCAAATAATTAGGTCTCTTATCACGAATCGCATGCAGCAAACTACAAAACAGCAAAGCCACGATAATATTGGCAGCAACGAAATGAGGCATATAACTATTATGAGTAATGGGATTCATGCTAGGATTGCCCCACAATTCCGCAAATAGAACATTATTAGGAACATAGCTTCCTGCATTAGGGAATTCTTGCAAAATCTGGTTGAGCCAGAGTAATCCCGGAAAAACAAAAAGGAAAGCGGTAGCAATCCTAACCTCTCCATCACTTTCTAAGCATTCTATAAATAATCTAATATAGACGTTGAACGCAATAAATGCCAGCAATAACCCTACCGAAATATAGAAAAGATTAATAGGAAGATTAGTCAATCCAAATAACCATCCTAGTAAACGGTAGAACAAGGATGCGTGCACAAAATTAAGTGTTTGAGGCAAATCAGTTTCAGTCGCAAATGACAACTGGCCTATCCACACATCACCATTCATGCCATCTCTGACAGATGCCAAATAAGCATTGTGATCATGAATATTCACTATACTGCCGGAGAAATATCCGCCTGTATTTGTAGACAAATACGCAGCATACAAATTAGGCAAAAAAAGCAATAGCGACCATATAGCCGCCATCACATATGTACTACTAAACAATTTTTTCATTTAGCGACAATAAAATTTCCGATAGCCAAGTATTCTAGACCAGATTCGTCAAAAACCTTGAGGGCATCATCTGGAGAGCAAACCAATGGATAGCCATGAAGATTAAAAGAAGTGTT